>JAQUUL010000031.1 GCA_028693895.1 Minisyncoccota bacterium | reverse complement strand
AGAAGTTATCCACACCCCTATTTTTTACGAAAGATAAAATTATAAAAAAATATTTTTAAGGATTAAATAAAAAAGGAGCTTATATTATATTTTTTAAGAAATTAGAATTATTTCTTTGATATAATAAATATGCTCCTGTTAATAACAAAATAACCGCTAGTCCTAATGAGAAGCTCTCAGAAGGAATAGGATCTGTTTCTCCTTTTGCGTCTTTTGTTATTTCTGCAAGCTTTTCTTTCCAAGAATCTTCTAAAGATGTAGAGGGTTTTTCTACTACCTCCTCTTCTGCCATAATCATTATAGCAAATATGATTGCTGACAATAAGATTAGGAACGCTCCAATAACTACTAAATTTGTTCTCATTTCAATCACCTCAATGTACTACTAATACTATAAACTTAAACTATAGTTTTGTCAAGCATAAGTTATCCACACCCCTATTCTTTATAAAACATTAAACTATAAAGAAATATTTTAAATATAAAAAAAGAGAGTATTATATTCCTGGCAAAAAATTTTCATTCTTTGACCTTGCAAGAATATATAACCCTCCTGTTAATAAAAGAACCGCGATACCTGGAACGATGTAGTCTGGAAGAGGCTCAGGCTCTGGTGGAGTGTAAAACGATTGTGCGAATTTCATCATGCTCTCACTAGGAGAAAGCGTCTCTTCCTGGATTACCTTTTCTTCTGCTTCTGCCATAATCATTACAGCAAATATGATTGCTGATAAAAAGATTAGGAACACTCCAATAACTACTAAGTTTGTTCTCATTTTTAACACCTCAATGCACTGTTAATACTATAAACTTAAACTATAATTTTGTCAAGATTATAATATAGATAATATTGCTATTGCTAAAAGAATAAAGTATAATCATATTAAAGATATGAGATTTACACCAGAATTAATGTTTATGCTTCCCTCTGCTATTTTTATTGATTTGTGCGGATTAGTATTAGTTATTTTTGGTATTGATGATTTTGGAATTATAGATATTATTGGCATACTTATCTTTTTCCCTTGGTTATTGTTACGAGGAGATAGTTCCCCTTCTATTATTGATGTTAGAGAGCATATGAATGCTAAAAAAGGAATGGCAGGAAAAATTAAAACTTTATTTAAAGATAAAAAAACAAAATTCTTAACCCCTTTACTTGGAGAATTGGCTCCTTGGATAGGAGGCTTAGGATTTTTTTGGACAATGTCAGTAATATTTAATTTAGAAGATAAAGAATAATAAAAAATAATAAACATGTTTGAAACTTTTACAGAGTTCGTATTACAAGTTTTTAATTATGGTATATGGATTGGAGTCGTTTTAGCTTTAATGCTGATAATTTATTATGGTATTAATCTCTTGAACTCTCGCGGGAATCCATCTGCTTTTTCTGAAACAAAAGATAATATTAAAAAAACATTATTAGGTTTAGCAGTATTATTTCTTTCTTTTTTAATTCTTTCCACAATAAACCCAGAATTAGTTAATATAGATGTTGTAATAGATAAAATAGAGGTTGTTGTTCCTAATATTACAGGTCAAGAACCTCAAAAAGAAATAAAAACATACACTTTTGAAGAAATACCTATTGGAACTATAATAGAAGAGCTTTTAGCTGGAGTTTCTTCAGTCAATACCCCTTGTTATAAATATGAAACAAGGACTAGAGATAAAAATGGAAAATATGTTCTTGGAGATACAATTGACCAAAACAAAGACGGAAAGATTGATGAAAATGATGTTATTTTAAATGAAGATTTATTTTCTTGTATGAAGTATTTAACTGATGCATATAAGCTAAAAATAGAAAATCAATTATATATGCTTTCAAGAGAATTAGATGACTTAATGAAAGAATGTAAATGTTCAAGATGTTATACTGGTAGATATGTAGGGCAAGAGCATCCTTCTGATTTCGGAACATATTTAAGAGGTTATTATTGTAAGGGTGCAAAGAATACTGTCGGTTTTGATTATTATTGCTCATTGCCATACAGCTACTGTAATCAGTGTTGTGGAGATGAGGAGGGTTGCCCTGAAGCACAGCCAGTTGAGAACGGTGAAATTACTAATTATATTGAATTTGAAACAGAAAGTGGCTTCACTCAGTATCAATATGATCCTTGTCCTAACCGAATGAAAATTACATGTAAGAAGGAAGAAATTCAACAGCTTGTTTCTGGAGAAAAACCAAGTCAATTTTGCTATGATGAAGGACTAATAAATGAAATTCCTGCAGAATCTTCTGTTTTTTTAACTTTAGAAGAAGCGATAGATAGAATAAATTACTTCTCTAAATATTATACAGACCACTTAGCTGATTTAAAGGCATCAAAGAAAAAGATGAAAACTCCTTGGGGAGAAAAAATAACTTTAGCTGAGCTTAATAATATCCAAAGTCAAGCAGTTGATTATAGGATATCAATAACAAAGTTTAAGGATTATGATATTTCTAGATATTGCCAAGATTTTAATACTTTAGGAGCAAAAAATATATGTAAAATTATAGAAGGAGAAAGACAATATATTTATGATGGAGATGGAGCTACTTTTTATTATAGTGCTGATTACAATAATGAAAAATCAAGTTCTTTAGAAGGAAAATCCTGTGCAGTAGATGAAGGAGACATGAGTATAGGAGAATACAGAGGCCTTATACCAATAGGAGAGGTTGCTGATAATGCAACAGAATGGGGTGAAGAAGTTGTGAGAAGAATAAGTTATCTTGTAGAAAATGCCCATTCTATATATAAGGAAGCAGAAAATATTTCTTTATTGCCTGACAAATGTACCTGTCAAAAAGGTTGCCAATCAGGAAATGATTTATTCTACTGTCCAGAGTCATATAGTTGTTCACAAAACGAATGTAATTGCAGCGTCTTTAGTTGGAGATTGTATTATTGTGAATCTTGCGTCCCCAAGGCCTCTTTAGGAGGAACATATACATATTCCCCTTGTTCCGATAGGTGTTCTTATGGAAGTCAGAATAGGAGAATTGAGAAAGCAACTCCTGCTCCCCAATACTGGGTTTGCCCTTATGAAGATTTTTGTGAAATAGTTAAAAATATATATTGGACAGAAGGAAGTATAAATGACTCTTGTTTTGAAAGTACTAAAGATGGAGATGAAGAAAAGATAAGGTCTAAGAATATGAATCAAATAGGATATTTGCAGAAATTTAAAAGGTATTCATTAGCCTTTTATGAGCTTTCTCAAAATGTTGATGCAAGTAGCTATTATGCTAATTTTAACGGAGATCAATTAATTAATTCAGTTTGCCCAACAAGTATGAGAAAGTATGGAGACAATACTCTTGAAGATAAAATTAAATCTTGTGATGAAGAAAAAAGTATTCAAGTTGAAAGTAGATTTAATTTATTACAAGTATTAAAATATTCAAGAGAAAAATTAACAGGATGTGTTAAAGGATATGGTGCAAGTTACAAGAATAATCCTACTGAGATTGTAGAGGTTTTTAGTTGTCTTGAAGGAATTATTGAAGATGATTTAATAATATTACCAGAATTTCCTTATCCTGCTAAAGATGATAGCTTAGGATATAAGAAAGATACTATTTACAATAATTGTTACCCATATAATACTAAATTAGAGGAAAAAAAATTAGAGATATGTTATTTTAATCCATTAAGAGAAGGAGATGTTAAAAATCCCGGATGCTTACTCTTAACACAAGAATATATGGATAATTATTATTGCTGTCAATAAAAAATATGAAAATTAAAACACTTTTAATCTCAATCATTCCCCTATTAATAGCTTTACCTGTTTTTGCTGAATCAAAATATCCAGTTATAGCAGGAATTGAAATATCGGAAACAACTACTTCGGCTGAGTATATTGCTTATGCGTTTAGCTTATTAGTAGCCATAGGTACCTTTATTGCTGTTGTTATGGTTGTTATTGCGGCGATTGAATGGATGTCTTCAGAAGGAAATCCAAGTAAAATAGATAGTTCTAAAGGAAAGATTAAAAATGCCCTATTAGGAGTAGGTGTATTATTAGGAAGCTATGTTATTATTTCAACAATTAATCCTGAGATTACAGAAGTAGAGATTAATGATTTAGTTTGTGATTATGGGATAATAATGAAGGCTAACATTGGAACTGGAGAGAAACAAAGGGAGGTTTTAAAATGTATAGATCAAAATACTTCG
>JAQUUL010000030.1 GCA_028693895.1 Minisyncoccota bacterium | reverse complement strand
CACAGGCAAGCATTCCTTCTGCCGGTTCTATAAACAAATAACCATGTTTTCTTAATTTTTCAACATTCTCCTGATATATTGGATTTTCTAGCATATTTACATTCATTGCAGGAGCAAAAATAACAGGAGCTTTTGTGGCCATAATTGTTGTGCTTAAAAAGTCATCTGCAATACCATTAGCAACTTTGCCAATAATATTTGCTGTAGCTGGGGCAACAAGATATGCATCAACTGCATCTGCCAGTCCTATGTGTTCTACATTCCATATTTTTGGTTCCTGAAACATATTAACTGTAACAGGATTAGAAGTTAACGTCCTTAAAGTAAGCGGAGTTATAAACTCGGTGGCAGATTTTGTCATGACACAATGAACCTCTGCACCTAATTTTTTTATTCTGCTTGCTATTTCGGCTCCTTTATAGGCAGCTATGCCACCCGTAATTCCCAAGGCAATTACTTTTCCTTTAAGCATTTTTTCTCCTTATCTAATAACATGAATTAGTTCTTCATTTATTTCATTAAGAGCTATCGTTACCGATTTATTAAAATACTTCTCTCCATCAACCAGTGGGGAATCTCCATCTACAATTTGTCTTGCTCTTCTTGCTGCTGCAATAATAAGACTATATTTACTGTCTACTCGCTTTAACAAATCATCAATATATGGTCTGTTCACTATTTACTCCCCCTTATTTAATAAATTCATTATTTCATGGTTTCTGCTTGTTTTTAATTTTTCAGCTATAATAATGGCTTCAACTTCACAAACAGCTTCTTCTATTTTATCATTAATAATTACATAATCATAGTTCGGCATATTTTTAAATTCTTTTTCGGCATTTCCTAATCTTTTGGCTATTTCTTCGGGTTTCTCGGTCCCTCTGAAAGTAAGTCTTTTTTTCAGTTCTTCCATAGAAGGAGGAGCAATAAAAACAAATACTGCATCTTCCATTTTTTCTTTAATCTGCATGGCTCCTTGAGGATCTATTTCAAGAATACAGTCGAATCCCTGATTTAAAATTTCATCAACATAGTCTCTTGGAGTACCATAATAATTATCATAAACCAATGCATATTCAAGAAATTTTCCCTCAGCTATTTTACTTTCAAAATCTTCTTTACTTAAAAAGAAATATTCTCTGCCTTCTCTTTCTATCACACGTGGTTTCCTAGTGGTAGCTGAAATAGAATATTTCATATTATCCATCCTCTTGCGGACTTCATGGCAAACTGTGCCTTTCCCTGCTCCCGAAGGGCCAGATAAAACTAATAAAATGCCTTTCCTCTTTATCAAAATATACCTCCAAAATTATAAATTATTCAATATTTTGAACCTGCTCACGCACTTTTTCCAGTTGAGCCTTCATTTCAACAACCAATAAAGATATTTCTGAATCATTAGCTTTTGAACCAATTGTATTTATTTCTCTGTTCATTTCCTGAATTAAAAAATCAAGTTTTCTTCCTACCTGGTCTTCTAAATCCAAATTTTTCATAAACTGGTTAAAATGGCTATCCAGTCTAACTAATTCCTCGGTAATGCTTGATCTGTCTGCAAAAAAAGTTACTTCATTTTCCAGACGATCTTCATTTATTATTTCTTTTTTTTCAAGAAGTTCTTCTATTCTTATTCTTAATTTTTCTTTATATTCTAAAGTTACTTGAGGACTTCTGACAGCAATTTTTTCCTTCATTTCTTTTAGGTCTTCAATTCGCTGCAGAAAATCTTCTTTTAAGTGTTTTCCTTCTTCAATTCTCATCTTTTTATTTTGTTCAAGAGCATCCCTTAGAATTTCTTCATAGTGAACCCATATCTGATCAATATCTTCCTCTTTTTCTTCAATACTTATAATTTCAGGAAGAGAAATTATTTTTTCTAAGGATAAATTATTTTCAATTTTCAATAACTCTCCTAATTCATTTAGTGAATTATAATATGTCATGGCAACTTCTTTGTCAACTTTGACATTGACATCTTGTTGCTCAACATTCTTTACTTTTACAAATACTTCAACATGTCCTCTTTTTATATATTCCGAGATGATTTTCCGAACATTTTCTTCCATCTTCAGATATTTTCTAGGATGTCTTAGACTTACTTCCAGATAACGATGATTAACGCTTTTTAATTCAAGGGAAAATCTTTTTCCTAAAGCTTCTTTTTCTCCCCTGCCATAACCTGTCATACTTTTAATCAAAAAACAACACTCCTCGCCAATTTTGTACCTTATATAATACCATAAAAAGTAAAAAAAGAAGCAGATAAATCTCTGCTTCTTTGCAAATCTATATTATTTTTTAAAATTCAAATTTCCCAAACTCTTTCTTAATTCTTTCGAAGGCTTCTTTCATTCTTTTTTGGTCTACTGTCAACGATATTCTAAAATATCCTTCCCCTGCCTGTCCGTATCCAAGCCCTGGAGTGATAATTACTCCGGTTTTTTCCAATATCTCTTCTGCAAAAGTTGAAGAATCATATCCTTTTGGTACTTTTGCCCAAATGTAAAAGCTACCTCTAGGCGCTTCTATTTCCCACCCTAATTCTTTTAGAGAGGCAATTGCTTCATCTCTTCTTTCTTTATAAACTATCTGATTTTCTCTAATTAGACTTTCTGCATTTTCTAATCCTGTAATAGCTGCTTCTTGAACCGCCTGAAAAACCCCTGAATCAATATTTGATTTTATAGTTGTTAAAGCTTCAATAACATCTTTTCTTCCTGCAGCATAACCAATTCTCCAACCAGTCATATTGAAGGGCTTAGAAAGAGATCCGAATTCAATTCCTACATCTAAAGCCCCTTCTGCCTCCAAAAAACTAATAGGTTTATCTTGATCATCATAATAAACCTCAGTATAAGCTGCATCATGACACACTATTATATTATGCTTCTTAGCGAAAGAAACTACTTTGTTAAAGAAATTTATATCCGCAACTGCTCCTGTTGGGTTGTTTGGATAATTTATAAACATAAGTTTTGCCTTATCTGCTACCTCAGAAGGAATTTTTTCTAAATCTGGCAAAAAGTTATTCTCTTCCATTAGAGGCATAGTGAAAGATGTTCCTCCTGCTAACAGCGTTCCTATTCCATATACAGGATACCCTGGCTCAGGTACCAAATTAATATCTCCTGGATCCACGTAACATAAAGAAATATGTCCTATACCCTCTTTTGATCCAATTAAAGACACCACTTCAGTTTTAGGGTCAAGCTGAACATTATGTCTTTTTTTATAATACTCTGTAACAGCTTTACGGAAAGAAAGCATCCCAGCACTTGAAGGATATTGGTGATTTGCTGGATTTTGGGCAGTCTCTGCAAGCTTGTCAATAATTATTTTAGGGGTTGGTCTGTCTGGATCACCTATCCCAAGACTAATTATATCAACACCCTGTTCTTTTTTTTCTGCAATCTTTTTTTCTATTCTGGCAAAAAGATATGGTGGTAATTCTTTTATTCTTTTAGCTTTCATATTATTTCTCCTTTAAAAACCAGCTCTGCCGGTCCTGTCATATATATTTTTTTCTTATCAGGCCACTCTATTAACAAGGTCCCCCCGGATAATATAACCTCAGCTTTCATACTTGTCTTATTATTAATTACTCCTGCTACCAGGGTTGCACAAGCCCCTGTTCCGCAGGCAAGAGTTATTCCTGCTCCTCTTTCCCAAACCTTCATTTTCATTTTTGAGTCATTAATTACCTGAACAAATTCTACATTGGTTTTGTGAGGAAACATTGGATCATTTTCTATGATTGCCCCCCATTTTGATACGTCAATTTTATTTAAATCTTCAACAAAAATTACGCAATGAGGATTACCCATATTAACAGTAGTTATTTCAAAATCCATTCCAGCAAATTGTACTTTTTCAGATAAATTATATTCAGGGATTCCCATATCCACTTTTACTCCTGTTACTTTTTCGTCTTCAATAATAATTTCAGGGATAATCGTTCCTGCAAGAGTTTCTACTTCAATAATTTTTTTAGATACAATTTTTTCTTCATAAACAAAGCGGGCAAAACACCTAATCCCATTTCCACACATTTCTGGCTCGGAACCATCTGGATTAAAAATTCTCATTTTTATGTCATTTTTCTCTGATGGCAGAACCAATATTAAACCATCGGCACCAATACCAAAATTTCTATCACATAATTTTACAGCCAATTCATTGTAATTTTCAGATACATTTTCTGTAAATGTATTAATTAAAACAAAATCATTTCCTGCACCATGCATCTTAGCAAAACGCATTACAGCACCTCCTCTTATTGTCAAAGGACAAGTTATAACATATCATACAGTGGATCCCCTTTTTTTAAAATAAAAGAGAGGGATGTATTTTGTATATTTTTTGTATATCTGTATAA
>JAQUUL010000004.1 GCA_028693895.1 Minisyncoccota bacterium | reverse complement strand
TTTCCTTAACCTTATATTCTTCTGCTACAGGAGTATCTTCAGCTTTAGTTTCTTCAGCTACTTTTTCCTTAACTTCTTCAACTTTAGGTTCTTCCTTTATTTCTTCAACAGCTGGTGTTTCCTCAACCTTAGATTCTTCTGCAACAGGAGTCTCTTCAGCTTTAGGTTCTTCAGCTACTTTTTCCTTAACTTCTTCAACTTTAGGTTCTTCCTTTATTACAATCCTTCTTTTTCTCTTTTCTCCTTCAATAACTTTTTCGGTAATTAACATATTGTGAATAGTGTCTGAAGGTTGTGCTCCAACACTTATCCAATATTTAATTCTTTCCGCATTTAATGTTCTTTCGTTTGTTAGTGGGTTATAAAAACCAACTTGTTCAACAAATACTCCTCCTTGTGGTGGGTTTGTCTTTTCTGTAACAACAATCTTGTATGAAGGTTGCTTTTTCTTTCCTACTCTAAATAATCTAATTGCTAACATAATTTTATTTATTATTAATGAGGGTATAATACACTAATTATTAAATATTTTCAACCCTCTTATTCCCAATTTTTAATCTTAAGAGCTTTTTCTGCTGAATCAAGCTCCGCTTCATGTTTACTTGTGCCTTTTCCCTGAGCAATAAGTTCAGTTCCAAGATATACTCCAACAATAAAATTCTTTTGATGATCGGGACCGCTCTCTTCAATAACTTGATATGTTGGAGTGATTGATTCTATTTCCTGTGACTTTTCTTGAAAAAGTGATTTCGGATCCTTAAATAATTTCTTTTCAATTATTTCTGGAAGTTTTACTTTTATCAATCTTTCTTCTATGAAGTTTTTAGCTGCTTCATATCCATTATCTAGATATAAAGAACCAATAAAAGCTTCGAAGGTGTCAGCAAGAATATATTTTCTTCCTTTGCCTTTTTCTTTTGCTTCTCCTGAAGACAGTAAGAGAAACTTTTCAAAACCTATTTCCCTTGCTGTTTCCGAGAGAATATTTGAATTAACTAATGATGCCCTCCAACCAGTTAAATCCCCTTCTGGTTTATCAGGATATTTATTATATAGATAATTTGTTGTTACCAGTTCAAGAACAGCATCTCCTAAAAATTCTAATCTTTCGTTATGTCCAAGATAAAAATCAGGATTTTCATTTAGATATGAACGATGACAAAATGCTTGAATTAAAAGATCTTTATTTTTAAAAGAAACATTTAAGATTCTTTCTAATTCTTCAAAATTATTCTTTTCCATTGTTTTCTTCATTTATCATTTCACGATATATGGTTCCAAGAACACCATTAACAAATTTCTTAGAATTTTCTCCTCCAAAGTTTTTAGCCAATTCTATTGATTCATTTATAGCAACTTTAGGCGGAACTTCATCTACTTTTTCGTATAACAACTCAAATATTCCTATTCTTAAAATATTCCTATCAAGATTATTTATTTGATTGATTGGCCATTCAGGTGCAGTTTTTTCAATAATTTTATCAATAACCTCAATATTTTCTTTAACTCCATAAATAAGAGACCAAATAAAATCATGACTCTCTAAGCCACTTCCAAACTCTTCAATATTTCTTTCGGTTATTCTTTCTAATTCTTCGCCAGATTTTTGATGAAAGTCCCACTCATATAAACTTTGCATTGCTACTGACCTTGAAAGATGCCTTGAAGCCATATCAATTTAATTTATTTATTTTCTGACTTTTCCTCAATCTCTTTTTGTCTCTTTTTCTGTTCTTTTTTTTCCAGTTTGGCCATTACATTTATAACCTCTTTTCCTTTATAGAAACCGCAATATCCACATGCAGTATGAGGTAAAACTGGTTTTTTACATTTAGGACATAAGACTAAATTAGGGGCCTTGATATAGATGTTGCCTCTTCTTCTGTCTCTTCTTGATTGATTTTGTCTTTGTTTTGGTACTGCCATATGTTGTTATTATACATTTTTATTTATCTTTGTCAAAAGGTCTAAAGCTTTTTCTGTGTATTTTACATCCACCATATTTTTTAATCATCTTTAAGTGTTCTTTAGTCCCATAACCTTTATGTTTCTTAAAATTATATTCTTCATATTTTTTATCATATTTTATCATTATCTGATCTCTCGTAAACTTAGCGATAATACTTGCGCAACTCACAGTAAAAATCTTTCTATCTGCCGAAACAATTGATTTTTGGTCAATATTTAAGTTTATACTCATTTTTCCATCTAAAATTAAGTAATCTGCATTGATGTTATATTTCTTTTCTAAATCTTGAACTGCCTTAATCATAGCTAATTTAGTTGCTTCTAATATATTTATTTTATCAATAATCTTTTCTGAAACAATTCCTACTCCCCACTTTAAATTATTAGTTACTTTTTTATATGCTTCTTTTCTTTGTTTTTCGCTTAAAAGTTTAGAATCTTTTATTAGATTATCTTTTCTAAAATTCTTTGAATACAAAACTGCACCAGCAACTACTGGACCAGCTAACGGTCCTCTTCCTGCCTCATCTATTCCAACTATATTTATATATCCTTTCTTTTTAATCTTTTCTTCCTCTTGTAGCATAAGCAAATTTATTATATTATACATAATAGCATATGATTAATCTAATCAACAAAAAAAGAGTCCTTGGGCAGATAGAAATTATAAGAGAGATAAATGCTTCTGAAAAAGAAGGGAGAGAAGTTAATTTGTCTAATAGTATTATACCAGATTTATCTGCAATATATGACAAAGTTAAAGGAGGGCTTAATTTAGAAAATTCAGAAATTAAAAACTCTATTTTTTTAAGTGAAATTACAATTTATGGAGATTTGAACTTAAAAAATTCAATTATTGAAGGTTCTCTGTATTTAGGTAACTGTAAAATAAAAGGAGACTTATTATTTGAAAATGCTAAAATCAAAGGAGCTGCAAATTTAGTTGGTTCAGAAATTAATGGAAATATTAATGCAAAAAATGCTACAATCTTTGGATTTTTAGCTATCAATAAAGCAAAAATAGACGGAGATATCCTTTTAGAAGATGTCAAAATTAAAAAATCTCAATATGAAAAATTGATAATAAGAGGAGACTTATTATTAGGCAATACAATGATAAATGGAGGGCTTGATTTAGGAAGATTGTCGGCAGAAGGCATAATTGATATGGAAAATACTACAATTAATAATAATCTTGTTTTGATAGATACTAAAAGCAATTCAAAAGAAATTGATATATCAGCTACAAAGCTTGAAGGAAAAAAAATAATATAAAATGAAATTTACACATTTACATTTACATTCGCACTATTCACTTTTGGATGGTTTGTCAAAAATAGATGATATTTTAGATAAAGTAAAAGAGCTGGGCATGGACGCAGTTGCTTTGACTGACCATGGAGTAATGTATGGAGCAATTGAATTCTATGAAAAAGCTAAGGCAAAAGGAATTAAACCGATTATTGGATGTGAAGTTTATGAAGCAACAAGAACAATGGAAGATAAGGATTTCAATATTGATAATAAAAGGCATCATCTTATTCTTTTAGTAAAAAATGAAAAAGGATATAATAATTTAGTTAAAATAGTAACAGAATCACACTTAAAAGGTTTTTATTACAAGCCAAGAGTTGATTTAGATTTATTGGAAAAATATTCAGAAGGTTTAATTGCTACAAGTGCCTGTTTACAAGGAAGAATTCCTTTTTTACTTTTATCAAATAAAAAAGAAGAAGCAGAAGAGATGGCCTTAAAATATCAAAGTATTTTTGGTAAAGAAAATTATTATTTAGAATTACAACATCATCCTCAGATACCAGAACAAGAAAGAGCTAATAAAATGATTATTGAATTAGCTAAAAAATTAGATATTCCATTAATCGCTACAAATGATTGCCATTATGTGAACAAAGATGATGCTGAAGCTCAAGACATAATAATGTTAATTAATACTGGAGCCGATATTAATGATAAAGAAAGATTATCTATGTTAGGCGAAGATTTTAGTATTAAATCTACTGAAGAAATGATTGAAGATTTTAAGGATATTCCAGAAGCAATAGAAAATACTAATAAAATAGCAGATGCTTGTAATCTTGAATTAAAATTAGGAGATTTTAAACTTCCTTATTTTGACGTTCCTGATAATAAAACAGGAGAAGAATATTTAAAAGAATTATGTTATTTGGGAATAGAAAAGAAATATAATATAAGCTTGGAGGACAAAGACAATCCTAAACTAAAAGAAATTATTGAAAGAACTGAATATGAGTTATCTGTGATAAACAAAACTGGTTTTTCAGGTTATTTTTTAATAGTCCAAGATTTTGTTAATTGGGCAAAAAGTAATCGTATTGTTGTTGGTCCCGGAAGAGGTTCTGCTGGTGGTTCAATTGTTGCTTATTTAACTAATATAACAAACGTTGACCCATTAAAATATGATTTGTATTTTCAAAGATTCTTAAATCCAGAAAGAATTTCTCCTCCTGATATTGACCTTGACTTTACTGATAAAAGAAGAGATGAAGTAATTAATTATGTTGCTCAAAAATATGGAAGAAATAAAGTAGCACAGATTATAACTTTTGGAACAATGGCCGCTCGTGGCTCTATTAGAGATGTAGGAAGAGCCTTAGGATTAGAATATTCTTTCTGTGATAGAATGGCAAAAATGGTTCCCGTAGGTTTTAATTTAAACGATACTATTGAAAAAATAGATGAGTTTAAAACACTTTATGAATCTGATAATGACGCTGAAAGATTAATTAATTTAGCATTGAAAATAGAGGGCTGTGCAAGACATGCATCAACTCATGCTTGTGGAGTAGTAATATCAAGAAATCCTTTAGAAGATTCTGTTCCAATTCAACACCCTACTCAAGATGAAAATAGTGTTGTTACTCAATATGAAATGCATGCTGTAGAATCAATGGGATTATTAAAAGTTGATTTCTTAGGTCTTAAAAACTTAACTATTATTGAGGAAACTTTAAAAAGAATCTATGCTGTTAGAGGAATAAATGTTGATATTGATAATCTCCCCCTAGATGATGAAAAAACTTTTAAGCTTTTGCAATCTGGTAATTGTGTTGGTGTTTTTCAATTAGAATCTGAAGGAATGAGAAGATATTTAAAACAATTAAAACCGACAGAAATTGAAGATATTATTGCGATGGTTGCCCTATATCGTCCGGGACCGATGCAACATATTCCTGAATATATTAATGGAAAGTTAAATAGACAAAAAGTTAAATATCTTCATCCTCGATTAGAAACTATTCTTGGAAATACTTATGGTATCCCTGTTTATCAAGAACAAATTATGCGTATAGCTCAAGAAATGGCTGGTTTCACTTTATCTGAAGCAGATATATTAAGAAAAGCTATTGGGAAAAAAATAGAGAAATTGTTAATGGAACAGGAAGATAAATTTATTACAGGAATGAAGAATAATAATATTGATGAGAAAATTGCTATTGAATTATGGCACTGGATTGAACCATTTGCTAGATATTCTTTTAATAAAAGTCATGCTGCTTGTTATGCTATTATTGCTTATCAAACAGCATACTTAAAAGCAAATTATCCAGTTGAATATATGGCCGCATTATTAACTGCAGATTCTTCTGATTTAGATAGAGTTTCTATTCTTATTGAAGAATGCAAGAAAATGAAAATCGAAGTTTTACCTCCTGATATTAATGAAAGTTTTAGTAATTTCAGTGTAGTTCCAAATAAAAATCAGATAAGATTTGGTCTTTCTGCTATTAAAAATGTTGGATATAATATAGTTGAATTAATTATCAACGAAAGAAAAGAAAATGGTCCATTTAATTCTATTCAAAATTTTATGTCTAGAGTGGATAATAAAGTTCTAAATAAAAAATCATTGGAAAGTTTAATTAGGGCTGGTGTTTTTGATACTTTAATTGAAAGAAATCAAATACTTTTTAATTTAGATAATCTTTTAGAGTGGTCAAAAAATTCTCAAAAAATTAAAGAAAGTAAACAAATAGGATTGTTCGGCAATACCCTTTCCTGTGAGATAAAATTAAATGAATTTGAAAAGATGAGTGATTATGATAAACTTAAATGGGAAAAAGAGTTATTAGGTTTATATATTTCTGGTCATCCTTTAGAGAGATATAAAGAAATGCTTGAAAATCAAACGATATCAGTTAGAAAAATAATATCAGACTTGACGCGTACAAGCACGCCTAACCCATTCGAAAAACATATATATAGTGGAGAGGTAGTAACTATAGGAGGAATAATACTCACAATTAAAAAGATATTAACAAAAAAGGGTGCTCCGATGATGTTTATCAAAGTTCAAGACTTAACAGACACCATTGAAGTAGTAGTATTCCCTAGCATGTTAGAAAAGAATCCATATGTTTTTGAAGAAAATAAGATTGTCTCAATAACTGGTAAAACAGATATTAAGGACGGAAGTCCTAAAATAATAGCTAATGAAGTAGAAGAAATATTAGAAATATAAAATTTAAAATTATGCAATTAGAAAATATAAAACATTCATTATCACATATTCTTGCTCACGCAGTTAATGATCTTTATCCTGATGTTAAATTTGGTATTGGTCCAGCAATAGAAAATGGTTTCTATTATGATATGGAAGTTGAACTAAAGGAAGAAGATTTAGAAAAGATAGAAAAGAGAATGAAGGAAATTATAAAAAGTAATATTCCTTTTGAGAAAGAAGAATTATCAAAAGAAGAAGCAAGAAAGTTATTCAAAGATCAACCATATAAATTAGAGCTAATTAATGAAATTGAAGAAGATGTAGTTTCTATTTATAAAGTAGGTTCTTTTACTGATTTATGTAAAGGTCCTCATATTGAATCTACTTCTCAGATTGATTCACAGGCATTTACATTGAATAAGTTAGCAGGAGCTTACTGGAAAGGAAGTGAAAAAAATAAAATGTTAACTAGAGTATATGGACTAGCATTTGAAAGTAAAGAAGAACTATCTAATCATATTGAAAAATTAAAAGAAGCTGAAAAAAGAGATCATAGAAAACTTGGAAAAGAACTTGATTTATTTCACACTGAAGAAGAGGTTGGTATTGGTTTAATTCTATGGCATCCAAAAGGTGCTTTAATTTGGAGAATTATTGAAGATTTTTGGTACAAAAAACACCTTGAGAATGGTTATGATTTAGTTAGAACCCCTCATATTGGAAATAAAAAACTTTGGGAAAGATCTGGTCACTGGGGATTTTACTCAGGTAGTATGTATCCTCCATTAGAAGTTGGTCAATCTTTAGAAGAGATACAGCAGAACAAAAAAGTTAATGAATCAGAACAATTCTTATTAAAACCGATGAATTGTCCTTTCCATGTTTCTATATACAATAGCTTGCCTCGTTCATATAAAGAACTTCCTTTCCGTTGGGCAGAAGCAGGAACCGTTTATCGCTTTGAAAAAAAGGGAGAGCTTTCTGGTTTAACTAGAGTAAGAGGTTTTACTCAAGATGATGCACATATTATTTGTAGAGAAGATCAAGTAGAAGAAGAATTAAAAAAAGTAATTGATTTTATTTTATTTATATATAAATCATTTGGATTTGACGCTAATTCAGTTAAAGTTTATCTTTCATTAAGAGACGAACAAGATAAAGATAAATATGCTGGAACTGACGAGGGTTGGGATTTCTCAGAATCAGTTTTAAGAAAAGTTGCTACTGAAAAAAACCTTAACTTTATTGAAGAGAAAGGGGAAGCTGCTTTTTATGGACCAAAACTTGATTTTAAAATTAAAGATGTCTTAGGAAGAGAATGGCAATGTTCTACCCTTCAATTTGATTTTAATATACCAGAAAGATTTAGTATGTCTTTTACAAATTCAAAAGGAGAAAAAGAGCAACCATATATGCTTCATAGAGCATTATTTGGTTCATTTGAAAGATTTATTGGTCTTTTGATAGAACATTATGCTGGTGCTTTTCCTTTCTGGCTATCCCCTGTTCAGATTAAAATTATTCCAGTTGGAGAAAGTCATCGTGAATACGCAAAAGAAATTGCTGAAAAATTAAAAGATTATCGTATTAAAATAGATGAAGATGATGAAACTATTGGAAAGAAGATAAGAGCTGGAGAAATGGAAAAAATACCATATTTAATTGTTGTTGGAGATAAAGAAATAGAAAATAAAACTATCAGTGTTAGACAAAGAGGAAAAATTGATTTAGGAGAAATGACTATTGATGATTTTTCAAAAATTGAAAAATGAAAAAATATCATATTATAACTTTTGGATGTCAGATGAATAGGTCTGATTCTGAAAGAATTGCTACTATATTTGAAGAAAAGGGATATTTACAAGCTTCTAATATGAAAGAAGCGGATTTAGTTATAATAAATATGTGTTCAGTTAGACAATCTGCTGTAGATAGAGTTTATGGTCTAATTCCTCAATTAAAAAGATTGAAAGTTAAAGTTATTTTAACAGGATGCTTTTTAGAATCTGATAGAAGAAAATTTGAAGAATTTTTTACTGTAATTAAAAAAGAAGAATTAATAAAGAGCAATTTTTTAAAAATTACTCCTAAATATTCTAATAATATTCAAGCTTTTGTTCCTATCTCTAATGGTTGCAATAATTTTTGTACCTATTGTGCGGTTCCATATACCCGTGGAAAATTAATTTCAAGAAATTATAATGATATTATTAAAGAAATTAAAACTTTAGTAAAAAATAATTACAAGGAAATATGGCTATTAGGAGAAAATGTTAATCAATATAATTACAAAGGCATAGATTTTTCTGAGCTAATTAAAAGAATTAATGATATTGAAGGTGATTTTTGGGTTAAATTTACTAGTCCTAATCCTAAAGATTTTAGCAATAAGATGATTGAAGCTTTTAGTAAAAGTAATAAGTTTTCGCCATACTTAAACTTACCATTACAATCAGGTGATGATACTATTCTTAAAAAAATGAATAGACCATACACAGCAAAACATTATTTAGATTTAGTAAATAAGATAAGAAAAGCTTTTAATGAAGAGATTAGTATTTCTACTGATATAATAGTCGGCTTCCCTACAGAAACAAAAACTCAATTTAATAATACAAAAAAGGTCTTCAAGGCTGTTGGTTTTGATATGGCATATATATCTCAATTTTCTCCTCGTCCTCAATCATATTGTTATAAAGAAATGAAAGATGATGTTCCTAAAAAAGAAAAGAAAAAGAGAGAAGAAGAATTAAATGAAATTCTTAAGAAAAGCGCTCTTAAGAATAATAAAAAAATGTTAGGAAAAATAGTTGATGTTTTAGTTCTAGAGAAAAATAATGGAAGAACTAAAGATAATAAAGCCATAAGATTTAATTCTGATAAAGTTGGTGAATTTATTAAAGTTAAAATAAAAAAAGTAAGTCCATGGAGTTTAGAGGGAGAAGTTGTAAAACCAAAATTAGTTGTAATTGTTGGTCCTACCGCATCTGGAAAAACTGATTTAGCAATAAAATTATCAAAAAAATTTAATGGAGAAATTGTTTCTGCTGATTCTCAAATGATATACAAAGAAATGGATATTGGTACTGCTAAACCAAAAGTCTTTCCTCATAAAATGATTGATATAATAAAACCAAACGAAGATTTCAATGTGGCACTATACAAAGAAATGGCTACAAAAGAAATAGATACTATTATTAAAAAAGGAAAAATCCCATTTTTAGTGGGAGGAACAGGATTATATATTAAAGCAATTACAGATAATTTATCTTTTCCTAAAATTGAAAGAAATGACAAATTAAGGACTCAATTAGAAAAGAAAAGCACTGAAGAATTATTTTTAGAGTATAAGGAAATTGATAAAGAAGGTGCAAAAATAATTGATAAAAATAATAAAAGACGATTAATTAGGGCTATTGAAGTAAGTAAGGCATTAAATGAAAGCTTTTTTAAGGAAAGAAAAGGAGAAGAAATATATGATTGTATTATTTTAGGAATAAAAACAAACAAAAAAGATTTAGAAAATCAGATAAAAAAAAGAGTTAATAAGATGATTAAAGATGGATTAGAAAAGGAAGCCAAGAAAATATATAAAAAATATGGAGTATTAAAAACTATTGGATATCAAGAATGGCAAGATTATTTTGAAAAAAAATCAACAATAGAGGAATTAAAAAACAAAATTATTGCTAATACAATTAAATACTCTAAAAGACAAATTACTTGGTTTAAGAAAGATAAAAGAATTAAGTGGATTTAATTCTTCTTAGTATAAATTGTTTGGGTTGGGTAAGCAAATTCTATTTTTTCTTTTTCAAAAGCTTCCATTATTTTAATATTAATTCCCTCTTGAATATCCATATAATTATTATAATCAGGAGTATCTAAATTAAAAACTACTTCAAAATCAAGCGAAGAACTGCCAAAATTCTTAAAATGAACCCTTTCTACTTCTGCTAAATCGAAATTGCTAATTATTCTTTTGATAATTTCAGGAACCTTCTTTATCTTTTTAGTTGGAGTTCCATATACTATTCCAAATGAAAAAACAATTCTTCTTTTTTTCATCTTTTTGAAATTTTGTATAATAGAAGATGTAAGCTCTTTATTTGAAACAACAATTTCTTCACCAGACAAAGACTTTAGTCTTGTTGTTTTTATACCAATTTTCTTAACTGTTCCTTTCTGACTACCAAAATTTATAAAATCACCAACAACAAAAGGTTTATCAAGATGAATCGCAAAAGAACTGAATAAATCTGACAAAATATTTTGAACAGCAAAAGCGATTGCTATACCTCCAATACCTAAACCAGCAACAAAAGATGTGATATTAATTCCAAGATTAGATAATGTAAATAAGATAGCTATCAACCATAAAATAACCTTACTTGTTGTTGCTAATAAATTAATTGCATAACTATTTGAATAATTACCATCAACACTTCTCTTAACAAGATAATTAATAATTATATTTGCTATTTTCATTATTTCTAAAACTAACCATATAATCAAAATTATATCTAATGCTCTTTGAATAAAATCATTTATATTTAAGAATCTTATAGAGATATAAAAAGATATAAAGAAGCAAAAATAAGAATTAATTAATTTTATAATTTCAGATATATATTCAGAAGCAGATAGAAATCTTTTTAATAAAACATTTCTAATTATTTTAAGAATAAAAAATAATACTAAAAAAGAAAGTAAAAACTTTATATATGAAAACAAATCATTTCCTAATAATATATAATTTAGTTCAATCATAATATTTTCTTTAATAATTCTTTAGCTTTTTGTGGGTTTATTTTTCCCTTTGACTCAGCCATAATTTGACCTAACAAAAACATAAAACTATTTTCTTTTCCGTTTTTGTAATCTTCAACTGCTTTATTATTTTTAGCAACAACTCCTTTAATTATTGTTTCAATTTCTGAATCATCAGTTATTGATGATAAGTTATTTTTTTTCATTATATCAGAAGGATCACCTTGAGTTTTATACATTTCAGCTAAAATTATTTTAGCAATATTACTTGATATTTCTCCCTTCTTAATCATAGAAATTAATTCTGCAAAATTTTCAGGATGTATATTCTTTTCTATCGTATCAAAGTTAGAATCACTTTTGATAATTGATTGTAAATCTGTTGTGATATAGTTTGAACATAATTTAATAGATCCATCTTTCACACAATCTTTATTCCAACAATTCAATTCAGATATAGTTTTTTCGAAATAATCAGCCAATTCCGGTTCATTAATATAGAACTCAATACTTTTATCATCTAAATCAAATTCTTCTCTAAACCTTTTCCTTTTTTGGTCAGGAAGCTCAACTAATCTAACTTTAATCTTTTCTATTTCTTCGTTAGATATATTTAATGGTGGTAAATCTGGCTCTGGAAAGTATCTATATTCAAAAGAATCTTCTTTATCTCTTTGTTCCATTGTTATTTGTTTTGTGTCGTGCCAACCCCTTGTTTCTTGTTTTACCTCTTTTCCTTCTTCAATTATTTGCTTCTGTCTCTTTGTTTCATATTCAATAGATTTTTCAACTGCCTTAAAAGAATTAAGATTTTTTACTTCAACTTTGGTTCCTAATTTTTCAGTTTCACTTAAAGATATATTTACTTCACATCTCATTTGCCCTTTCTCCATATTTGCGCCTGAAATATCATTATATTTTAGTATTAACTGTAATTCTTGAGCAAACTTCTTTGCTTCTTCTGCTGAGTTAATATCGGCCTCTGTAACTAATTCCATTAATGGAACCCCTGAACGATTAAAGTCCACAAGAGTTGAATTCCCTTCATGGCTTAATTTAGCAGTATCTTCCTCCATATGGATTCTATTTATTCTAATCCTTTTAGTTTCTCCATTATTTAAATGAATATCTAAATATCCATTTTTACATATTGGAAAATCAAATTGAGATATTTGATATCCCTTAGGTAAATCTGGATAGAAATAACTTTTTCTATCAAACCTAGAATAATTTTTAATCTCGCAATTCAATGCAAGTCCTGCTAAAATTATCTTTTCAATAGCTTCTTTGTTGATTGTTGGTAAAGCTCCTGGATGTGCTAAACAGACTGGACAAACATTTTTATTTGGTTCTTTTTCTTCTGGATCATTAAAGCAAGAACAAAACATTTTAGATTTTGTTTTAGCTTCAAAATGTATTTCTAATCCGATTGTTGGTTTTAACATATTATTTATTTTTCATTATTGATACACCAGAAGAAGATCCGACTATATCTGCTCCAAATTTTATCATTAATTTTAAGTCTTTTAATGTCTTTATATTTCCAGAAGCTTTGATTAATAATCCTGGAGCTCCTTTTCTCATTAATTCTAAATGACGTCCCTTTTCTTTTAATTCTCTATTCTCTAAAGGATCTTTTTCTGTCGCTGTTTTAACACAAATTGCACCAGCCTTTTTAACAATTTGAGAAGCTTTAATTATGTCATTATCAGTTAAGAATCCACTACCTATAATTACTTTCGTATCTTGTAATTTGCAAACTGCTTTTAAGTCTTTTTCAATTTTTGACCATTTTTCATGAATAACATCAGGTATGTTAATTACAATATCTAATTCATCTGCACCGTCTAAAACAGCTTTTTGGGACATTTTAAGCCTAATTTCAGAAGAACTATCTCCTATTGGATCATCAAGTAAAACAACCGTTTTAATACCTGTTCCTCTTAATTCCTTACTTACTAATTTAACCCATTGAGGTCTAATACAAACACCTCTAAAATTATATTCTTTAGCTTCATTGCAAGTTTTAATTATGTCTTCTTTTTTAGATTTTTTTCTTATGTTTGTGTGATCAATATATTGATTAATTTTTTTCATATTGTTTTATCAATTATCTTTAATATATTATTTGCAACTTCTTCAATTGACTTTTCTCCATCAACAACTTCCCATTTACAAAAAGTATTATCTTTTACCCTTTCTTCATAATTTTCAAAAACTCCTTTCAAAAAAATCTTATCCTTTTCGTGTCTATCTAATTCTTTTTGCTTATTTTTTCTCTCAAAAGATTTTTCTGGTCTTATCCTTATATATATACTAACATCAGGTTTTTTAATTTTGAATAATTCTTCTAATTTTAGTATTTTTTCTAAAGGGACTCCCTTTAATTTCTGATAAACAATCGTTCCTGTGAAATATCTATCTGATATTACTATTCTACCATTTTTAATGTGATTTTCCAACTCTTCAATATCTTTTACAAAGTCTGCAAAATATAATAATGTTTGAACGGAAGGACTAAAATCATATTCCTTGCTGTAAAGCCATTTACTAATCAAGTCACCTATTGGTTTTCCATATTCAGGATACTTCTTACAAACAACATCATATCCCTTATTAGACAAAAACTCAGATAAAATCTTTGTCTGAGTTCCTTTTCCGCAACCATCTATTCCTTCTAAAACGATAAATTTTCCTATATTATTTTTCATTCTTTTTCCAATTTACTTTCTTGGGGATGTTGAGCATTAACATATTTAGCATTTTTTTTCTTGTAATAAGGATTTGTTGTTGGCGATGTTAATGTTTCAAATACTAATTGACATATTCTTGTTTTTGGATAAAGTAAAACAGGAATCATTCCAATATTTTCCATTTCTAAAACAATCTTTCCTTTAAATCCCGGATCAATATGTCCAGCAGTTGAATGTATAACTATTCCTAATCTACCTAAAGAAGATCTTCCATCAATTCTCGCAGCAACATCATCAGGTAAAAATACCTCCTCTAAAGTAACACCTAAAACAAATTCTCCTGGATGGAAAACGAAAGGTTCATCGTCATTAATTTTTACTGTTCTAGTCATTCCATTAAAACTATTAGGGTCTCGAGTATCAATAAAAGATTTTTTTGTATGCTCAAAAATAGCGAATTCATCGCCAAGTCTTAAATCAAGTGAGGCAGAACCAAGCTGATCATCAAATTTAGGATTAGGAGTAATACCAATTTTTCCTTCTTCAATGAATTTTTTGATTTCCCTGTCTGATAAAATCATAGTTAATCAATTACTTCTATTCCTAAAGACCTTGATGTTCCCTCAAGAGTTTTCAATGCTTGACCTTCATTTTTTGTATTTAAGTCAGGTAGTTTTTGTTTAAGAATTTCTTTTAATTGATTTCTAGTTATTTTACCAACTTTTTTAGTGTTTGGATTTCCCGAACCTTTTTCAATTCCAATTACTGCTTTAATTAACTGAGCTGCAGGTGGTTGCTTTGTAACTATACTAAAAGTCCTATCATCATAAACACTAATCTCAACTGGAATTTTAAAATTACCTTTGTCTTTAGTAAGATCATTGAACTTTTGACAAACTTCAGCGATATTTAATCCATGTGGTGCAAGTGCTGGACCAACTGGAGGAGCAGGAGTTGCCTTACCTGCCTGTATATGTAATTTTATAATAGATTTTAATTTCTTTGCCATATTTTTATATCTTCTTTATTTGTAATGAATCTAGTTCAAGCGGAGTATCTCTACCGAACATATTAATTAATACTTTAACTTTACCTTTTTCTTTATCAATTCCTGAAACTTTACCATCAGATTCTTTGAATGGACCATCTACAATTTTAATTGCATCACCGACAGCAAAATCTATTTTATATTTTGGTTCTTCTACTTCTACCCTCTTCTTTAAAGAAGTCATTTCTTCTAAAGAAACTGGTAATGGAATAGTTCCAGAACCAACAAAACCAGTAACATTTGGAGTGTTTCTAACAACATACCATGAATCATCAGTAACAACCATTTCAACTAAAACATAACCAGGATATATTTTCTCTTCAACAGTTCTTTTTTTACCGTTCCTGATCTTTATCTTTTTTTCTTTAGGAACCATAACATTAAAAATCTTGTCTTCCATTCCAAGTGACTCTATCCTTTGTGCTAAACTTTTAGCAACAGCATCTTCATATCCAGAATAAGTATGTAATACATACCATCTTTTTTCATTTGTGATTTGTTGTTTTGACATATTTTAAATTAAATAGTTTTCCATTAAAAACATATATAGTAAATCAAAAAGCCCTAAAATCAGTGCTACGGCAACGCTTACTAAAATAACTGTAATTGTATAATTAATAGTTTCTTTGCGGGTAGGCCATGAAATTTTCTTTATTTCTGATAATGGTCCGCTTAAAAATTTTTCTGTTTTCATACGATAATAGATTAACAAAAAGACAACTAAATGTCAAACATCTAAGTTCTTAACATTTTTAGCTGATGTTTGAATGAATTTTTTTCTAGGTCCAACTTCTTTTCCCATTAACATATCAAATGTTCTATCAGCTTCTACAGCATCTTCTATATTTACTTGAATAAGAACTCTTGCCTCAGGATCCATAGTTGTTTCCCATAATTGTTCGGGGTTCATCTCTCCTAAACCTTTATATCTTTGAATACTAAATTTAGTTCCCTCTTTTAACTTACTTAATATTTTTTCTTTCTCTTCATCGCTATAAGCATAACTAAACTCTTTTCCATATTGAATCTTATATAAAGGTGGTTGCGCAAGATATAGACAACCTTTATCAATAATTGACTTAAAGTGTCTAAAGAATAATGTCATTAGAAGAGTTTTTATGTGGTTACCATCGGAATCAGCATCACACATAATAATAATTCTATGATATCTTAATTTTTCTAAATCAAAATCATCAGAAATAGCTGTTCCTAAAGCAATAATTAAGTTTTTAACTTCTTCGTTAGCAAGCATTTTATCTAATCTAACTCTTTCAACGTTCAATATTTTACCTCTTAAAGGTAGAATTGCTTGATACCTTCTATTTCTAGCTTGTCTTGATGAACCTCCAGCAGATTCTCCCTCCACTATATATATTTCTGATTCTTCAGGTCTCCTTGATGTACAGTCTGATAATTTACCCGGTAAGGATAATCCATCTAATACACCTTTTCTTAATATAGTTTCTTTAGCTGCTTTAGCTGCTTTTCTTGCTTTATAAGATAAAACAGATTTTTCAATAATAGCTTTAGTATCTTGAGGATATCTTTCTAAATAATCTTGCAATCCTTCTGTAACAACTGCTTCAACAGCAGTTTTTGCTTCAGTATTACCTAACTTTCCTTTTGTTTGCCCTTCAAATTGTGGTTCCCTTATTTTAACTGACACAACAGCAGTTAACCCCTCTCTTATATCATCACCTGTCAAATTAGGCTCTGATTCTTTAAGAAAACCACCTTTTCTTGCAAAATCATTTATTAATCTAGTTAAAGCTGTCCTAAAACCAGTCAAATGAGTTCCTCCTTCAACGGTAAATATATTATTAGTAAAACTATCTTCTTTTATTTCATAATCATCAGAATATTGAAATGATGCTTCAACATTAATTCCTTCTTTTTCTCCTGAAGAATAGAAAGGATTTAAATGTATTGTTTTTGCATTTTTATTTAAGTATTTTAGGTAAGAAACAATTCCTCCCTCAAAGAAAAAATGATATTCAAACAATTCCTCTGGATCTCTTTCATCATAAAAATCAATTCTAATTCCTTTAGTAAGATAAGCTTGTTGTCTAAAATGAGATAATAGTTTTTTTCTATCATATTCAATTTCTTTAAATATTTCTGGATCAGCTTCAAAAATTATAGTTGTTCCCTTCTCCTTACAAGTTCCTATTTTTTTAACCGCTGCTTTTGGTTTTCCTTGTGTATATTCTTGAACATACTGTCCACCATCTCTACAAACTTCTGCTCTCATTTCTTTAGATAAAGCGCAAACAACAGAAACACCTACTCCATGTAAACCTCCTGATATTTTATATGCATCTCCACCAAATTTTCCTCCAGCATGCAAAGTTGTCATAATAGTTTCTAAGGCAGACTTTTTCGTCTTCTCATGAATATCTACAGGGATTCCTCTTCCGTTATCAACAACCTTAACTTTATTTCCAGGTAATAAATAAACCTCTATCTTATTACAATAACCACCTAAAGCTTCGTCTAAAGCGTTATCAACAACCTCATAAACTAAATGATGAAGTCCTTGGGGTCCAGTAGAACCAATATACATACCTGGTCTTTTTCTAACCGGATCAAGACCTTCTAAAACAAATATATCTTTTGCACTGTATGAATCTTTTTTTGCCATATTATTTTCTTTCTTCCCAATTTATGGTTTCTTTAATTTTTGTTATTACTTTATCAATTGTTTCAGGATCAAGAGTTCTTGTTTGTGATTGAAGAGTTATATGCATTGAAACACTTTTTTTACCTTCAGGAACCCCTTTTCCTTTATAAATATCAAATACCTCTACTGAATTAATTAATTCAAATTCATTTATTTTATTAATTATATCTTCAATTTTTACTTCATCATCAATTAATCCAGAAATATCTCTTACTGCAACAGGATGATATGAAATAATTTTATATTCTTTATTATCTTTAGCATTTTTTTGTATTTTTTCAAAATTAAATTCAAAAAAAGTTATTCCGTCTCTTATTCCCACTTTACCAATTATTTCTTTTCCGATTTTAATTTCATCTTTTCCAAAAATAGCGTTATTAATTCCAAGAGAATTTAACAATGCAAGAAGATCGCTTTTCAAATTCTCTCCTTTATTTACTGCACCTGAAAAACAAATATATTCTTTTTTATCAAAAACTTTTCCAATTTCAAATATTTTTATTCTTTCAAAATATTTAAGATTTTCTTTTGTAGCCTTAATTAATTGAGGAATGATTGTTGGCCTTAGGTATTTATAACAGCTACTAACAGGATTTGTAATCTCTTGAAGTCTTAAATTGAAACTATCTTTTTCTTCATCACCAATAAAAGAATAATTAAAAACTTCCGAGTAACCAAGTTCTTTCATTATATCTTTTATTCTATTCTGCCAATAAATATCATTATTTATTTCAGCTGGATGGGAAAATAAAGGTAAAACAGAAGGAACCTTATCATAACCATAAACCCTACCAATTTCTTCAGTTATATTCTCAGGAATCAAAACATCTTGTCTATATGTTGGAACTTCAATCAACATATCTTTTTTAACAATAAATCCAAGCTTAGATAATATACTAATTATATCTTTTTTTGAAATTTCAATTCCAATAGTATTATTAATTTCTTCTATATCTATCTTTATACTCCATGGTTTAAGTTTTTTAGTATATATATCATTCTGAGAAATTACAGAAACATTAATTAAATCAATTGCTCTATTGATAGCATATTCTGTAAGATTTGGATCTATATTTTGTTCATATCTTATCGAGGCATCAGTCCTAATGTTTAACTTTCTAGCAGTTTGAGAAATTAATTTATGATTAAAATTAGCTGACTCTAATATTATCTTTTTTGTATTTTTAGTTATTTCTGCTTTTTTACCCCCCTTAATTCCAGCCAAAGCTAATATGTCTTTATTATCAGCAATAACCAAAGTATCTTTATTTAGAATATATTCTTTTCCATTTAATAAAACTATTTTTTCTTTTTCTTTAGCTCTTCTTACAACAATACCTTCAGATACTTTATCATAATCAAAAGCATGAAGAGGTTGTCCTGTTTCAAGCATTATATAGTTTGTAACATCTACTACATTATTTATTGAGTTAACTCCACAAGCACTAAGTTTATCTTTTAGCCATTTAGGAGATTGTTCTATTTTTACGTTATCCAATACAACAGTAGTATATCTTAAACAATCATTACTATCTTCAACTTTTACAGGATAAATTGATGATACTTTTTTACTTTTTACCTTAGGGAAAGTTGCTTTTTTGTTTAATAAAGCAGATATTTCTCTTGCAATTCCAATATGTGAAAAACAATCACCTGCTCTATCTGGTAAAACATCAATACTTAATAAGAAATCGTTTCCTTTTTTTTGAATATATTCATTCTCAAAAGCATGCATAGTTAAAACCTCCGCAATCTTATCGGGTTTTGGCAGTTTTTCTTTGAAAAATGATTGTAACCAGTTATATGAAAATATCATTTTATTAAAATTGTTTTAAAAAATTAAGATTAGCGCTATGGAAAAGCCTAATATCATTTATTTTGTATTTCATCATTGTTGGTCTATCAATAGATAAACCAAAAGCTAACCCCTTGTATTTCTTAGGATCAATTCCTCCATTCTTAATAACATTTGGATGAACTATTCCTGCTCCTAATATCTCTACCCAGCCAGTTTTTTTGCAAGCTGCACATCCCTTTCCATTACAAACAGTACATAACATATCAACTTCAACACTCGGCTCTGTAAAAGGAAAATAACTTGGTCTTAATCTTATTTCTATCTTTCTCTTGAAAAAGCTTTCAAGGAATTTATGTAGAATTGCTTTTAAGTGAGAAACAGAAACATTTTTATCAATATACAATCCTTCTAATTGGAAAAAGTTAGTTTCATGAGATGCATCAGTGGTTTCGTACCTGTAAACCTTACCCGGAATAATAATTTTTATTGGTGGTTTCATCTTTTGCATATACCTTACTTGAGCTGAAGATGTTTGAGTCCTTAATACGTTTCCATTTTTCAAATAAAATGTTTTTCCAAGAGATAACGCATCCCTAGCAGGATGACCTTCTGGTATATTAAGAGCATCAAAATTATACCACTGAGTTTCAATCTCTGGTCCTTCTACAACGCTAAATCCCATCATTTGAAATATATTTTCCATTTCACGCCTTACTTGAGTAATTGGATGTAAGCTTCCTAACTCTGTTGCTTTAGCAGGAAAAGAAAAATCTATCTCTTCTTTAATTTCTTTTTTAAATGAATTTTCTTTTAATAAAAAAATCTCTTCAATCTCTAAAGAAAGTTGATTTATCTTCTGTCCCAATGTTTTCTTTTCTTCAATCGGCAAATCTTTTATCAAAGAAAAAAGATCTCTTATTTTCCCCTTTTTTCCTAAATATTCTTTTCTGAACAAATCCAAATCAATGTTTTCTTTGATTTTTTCTATTTTTTCTATGGCTTCTTTTTTAATTTCTTCTATATCCATGTCTATATTCTAATCTAAAAAGCACAAAAAAGCAAATAAAAAAAGAGAAGGCTTACTGTTGTTTTTTAACATGCTTCTCTACTATCCTCACCACTACTGGAATGGCTGATTTTTCAACTTCTTCATCCTTTTGCGGAAACATATCGTGTCCACAAGAATCAAGAATATATTGATAAAATGTTCCTTTTGGAATAGCACTTTCTAAAGGAACCTTTTCATCAATTATGGATCCTATATAGAATCCAGAGATTGGAAGATTGTTTATCTTTAAGAACTTGCTTCCCGGAAAAAGCTCAAAGAAAAGTTTTATCCTGAGAATTAATGCTAAGGGTAGCAATAATATCATCTTTTTTGAATACCCTTTGAAAGGGCCTGCAGCAAAAACTAATTCATCAAATTCATAACCCCTAATAACTAAAATTCGAAGGATTATTGCTCCTAATGAATGCCCTACGCCGATTATTTTTGTTCCCTCGGGATAGCTATTCATTATTCTATCAAGATTTGCTTCTGCCTCTTCAGCATATTCTAAAGCTGATTTTTTTGTTCTTAGCTTGATAAACTTTCCTTTCTTATCAAGATAATCAATTGTCTCAACTTTTACACCAGGAATCATTTCCAAGTGTTTCCTCAATAAACTAAAGTTTTGTCGAGGACTGTTTCCTGACCATCCAGGAAATAAAACTACAACTACCATTTACACATCTCCTCCTATTTTATATAATAAACATTATTTATTGTCAATATAAAAACAGGCTAAAAAACCTGTTCTTTCTTTGCGGACCCGACCGGACTCGAACCGGCAGTCTCCTCCGTGACAGGGAGGCGCGATAACCAATTTCGCTACGGATCCATAATGTGCCAAAGATGGGAATCGAACCCATGACAACTCGCTTATGAAAC
>JAQUUL010000029.1 GCA_028693895.1 Minisyncoccota bacterium | reverse complement strand
AAGAAATTGGTCCTGAAGAGATATCACGAGTTGTTTCTCGTTGGACAGGCATTCCTGCTACAAGACTTTTAGAGTCTGAAGCATACAAACTTGAGAAGATGGAAAAGGAATTAGGAAAGAGAGTTGTTGATCAAGAAGAAGCTATTAAAGCTGTTTCTAACGCAATTAGGCGCTCAAGAGCAGGAATATCCGAAGAAGGAAGACCACTAGGCTCCTTTATGTTTCTAGGACCAACAGGGGTAGGTAAGACTGAGACCGCCAAAGCTTTAGCAGAGTTTTTGTTTAATGATGAAAATGCGATGATTAGAGTTGATATGTCTGAGTATATGGAGAAATTCGATGTTTCTAAAATGATTGGAAGCCCTCCTGGATATGTTGGATATGATGAGGGGGGACAACTAACTGATAAAGTAAGAAGAAGGCCATATAGCGTGATACTTTTAGATGAAGTAGAAAAAGCTCATAGTGAAGTTTTTAACATTTTATTACAAGTTCTTGAAGATGGAAGATTAACTGACTCTAAAGGTAGAGTAGTTTCGTTTAAGAATACTATTTTAATCATGACTTCAAACATTGGTTCAGATATTATTGCTAAAGAAGCTCCTCTTGGTTTTGTTGATAATGCAAAAGTAAGCAAAAAAGAAGGATTAAAAAGTAAAGTTCAAGATGCACTAAAAGAAAAGTTTAGACCAGAATTTATAAATAGAATTGACGAGATTGTTATCTTTGATTATTTAGGAGCAGAAGAAATTAAACAGATTGTTGATTTAGAATTGAAGAAAGTTCAAAAAAGATTAGAAAAGAAAGAAATTAAAATAACTGTTTCTGACAAAGCAAAACAATTATTAGCTGAAAAAGGATTTGACCCATCTCTTGGAGCAAGACCACTTAAAAGAATAATTCAGAAATTAATTTTAGATCCAATGGCTTTTAAGATTGTAACAAATGAAATTAAAGATGGAGATAAGGTTTCTGTAGAGGTTGAGAAAAATGAAATTATTTTAAAGTCTTTTTCAAGCAATAGGAAAGTTAAAAAAGTTAATAAAAAATAAATATGGAATTTAAAACACTTTTAGGCTGGTTATTAATAGTTTTTGGAATACTTATTGTTTTTTGGTCAATTCAATCATCATATACTAATTTTACAAATCAAACAGAGTTTCCTCAGGTTTTTCAAATAGATGAAAGTTCAATAGTTACAGAAGAAAACTCTAGTGGTTCTGTAGAAGATAAAATAGGTAGTATTATTGGAAATCAAGTAAGTCAAATGATTCCTCAATCAACAGTGACACAATTATTAAATATGCTTTCTTGGATAGTTTTTGCTACCTTTCTTGTTTTTGCAGGAGCAAAGGTTGTTGGTATGGGAGCAGATTTATTAAGAAGTCCCAAGAAAGAAAAAGAAGAATAGTTTGTGTAGAGAAAGAGTTAAATCAGCAATATGTTTGGCTGAAAATTTGCAATCACGATGAGATTAAAAGAAAAAACATTATATTCGCTGATGGTCATTATGATATAGAGTAGTTTAATAGTGCACATTTCAAAAAAGATTTTTTGCTATACTTAATTAATCTTATTCTTAAGACTATCAAGATTGTGCTTTTTGATAGTCTTATTAGAAGTTCAATAGTTATTGACTATATTTATATTTTTAATTATAATGTTTTCGGTGGAAAAATGTTAGAAGGATTATCTTTAGAAAGATTGCTAAGGCAAAGAGATGAGTCTAACGATGAAAAGTTCATTGAAAATATTGATGAGCAAATCAAGGGAAGACAAGAACCTCTTTCGTATTGGGTAGATCAGTTTCTTTTTTTGAATTATAATAGCGATTCCTATAAAAAAGAGTTGCCGATTAAAATAATTGAAGAAAAGATTTTTGAGGAAGCAAAAACTCCTGAAGATTTCATGGAAGTTTATGTGCGAATTCTTTTTTCTTTAACATATTGTTACAAGAAAAGATCTATCTTACTCAAAGAAACAGGGAACAGATGTCTTCATGAAATGAAGGAAAAAATCCCTGAAAAAGAATTTCATAGCCTTTTTCTTAAAAAAAAGAAAGATTTTTTCAATGGTTCTTTATAAGAATGGAAATCCATTCTTTTTTTTGTAATTATTGACACATAATAATATTTATTCTATTACTATATTAGGTGATGATTAATGTTCTTTAAAAGAAAAATTGATGAAAAAGAGGTTAGTGTTGATGACCTAATTAAGGAAAAGTGTGAAGAAGATTGTTTATCTTTTGATGATGCCTTTATTCTTTTTCTTGATCAGGGTAAGATTCCTTTTTCTTGGATTAAGGAAAAACCTCTTGCGGTATTAGTCAAGAATGTTTTTGAAGACAATGATAGTGTAAATATCCTCCTAAAATTAGCAATTGATAACGGAGATATTGACTATTGGAACGATGTTTTCATAAGTAGTGGTAGGGACTTATATCAAACCTTCAATGGTGACAATAGCGAATGCTTAAGCATCGTTGTTTCAACAGCTTTGGAGCAGATTAAAAAGCTAATAAAAGAATTAGACTGGGACGATTGTTCCAAGTTTACCTTTTTAGCTAATCTCCTGAAGGGAAATGATGAATCAACATCTTTCTATTACGACAAGATGATTTCTAAAGAATTCAATCTGTCCGAATGGGGATATTGTTTTCAGAAATTAAACAATGATTATTTCCGAGAAAATCTTGAAAATGAAATTATTGAAAGGATAAAAGAAAGGAAAGATTCCTTATCTTATAGAGATTGGGTCTTTATAAGGAACAACATTGAATCCTTAAGGCCACTTTCATTAGAAAAGTTGAAACAATTGCAGAGATGAACAAAATGTTCTCTCTTTTTTTATTCGTTGACTTTTCTCTTTATTTATCCTATAATATCCCCTAATGATGGAGGAAAATATTATTAAGCTTACAAATGCACTGTACAAGGCGACAAGCTTCTTCCCTAAGGAGGAGCCCCTTAAATTTGCGATTAGAAAAGAAGGCTTAGATATATTATTCTTTATTAATATCTCAAGAGGAAAATCAGTTTCATCTTCTATGCAAGAAAAAGAAGAAGCAATTAAGAAAGTTCTTTCAAAAATTGAACTAATTAAGACATATTTTTCTATTGCCAAAGAGCAAGATTGGATATCTCCAAATAACTATCTAATTTTAGAAAAAAACTACAACTCGTTGAAAGATTATCTTTCTTCAAGGGTAGTAGTAAGGGAAGAGAAAAAGATAGTACAAAAAGAAGTTTCTCTACCAATTAAAAAAACAAAAGATATTAATTACGAAGAACTCTCATCGGTTCAATTAAAAGTTTTGGAGATTCTTCAAAATAAAGGACAATTAAAATCTATTGAAATATGTGAATCATTTCCTAATATGAACCCAAGAACAATTAGAAGGGAATTGAAAGGATTGAAAGACTTAAAAATAGTAGTATCAGCTGGAGGGGGAAAGACAACAATTTATGAAATTAACAAGTCCTATTAAAAATCATTCTGGACACGGTTCTGGACAATCTGGACACTGTTCTGGACAATCTGGACATTCTGGACACGGTTCTGGACACCATAGTTGTCAATGTGGACAACATATGGACAACATTTAATTATTGTGGACAACTTAATGGACATTCTGGACACGGTTCTGGACACAGATAATTTTCAAAAAATGCAAAACAACGAATTCAAAGAACAATTTTTTTCACAGATATACGACGAACATATAGATAAAATCTATCGTTTTGTTTTTTTTAAGGTAAACAATGAAGCATTAGCACAGGACATAACTTCAGAGACATTCACTCGTTTATGGCAAGAAATATCACAAGATAAAGAGATTAAAAATCCTTCAGGGTTTCTTTTCCACATATCAAGAAACTTAGTATTTGATTATTATAGAAAGAAAGACCAGAATCCTGCCAATCTGGACAATCTGGACATTCTGGACACAAAACAAAATATTGAAAAGGACGCTATGATTAATAATGAGATGGAAGGGGTAAGGGTTGCTTTAGCGAAACTTAACGATGACCATCGTATTGCTCTTTCTATGTACTATATCGAACAAGAACCAATCTCAGAAGTTGCCAAGGCATTGAATAAGTCTCAGGGGGCAACAAGGGTTGTTATCCATAGGGGAATGACTCAATTAAAAAAGGTATTAGAGGCTTAGGCATTGCTTGTTTATTAAACAACTAGTATAATATACTTATGAATAAATTAAGTTCCGAAACAATTAAGGATATAAATAAGTTTAGGTCTTTATTCCCAAAAGAAATAAGTGTTTTGGTTAGGCGTGGAGATAATGATAGATATTGTGCAGAAATCACCACATATGAAGGTTGCTTTACAGAAGGTAATACATTCGCTGAATTAACAGAGATGATAAATGATGCCGTTAGAACTTATCTAGATATTCCTGAAGAATACTTTCAATATATGCCTGAATACTTTCCAGCAATATCATCAATTAAGCAATTTGGTGTTTTTCCTCCAATGAATAAAGAAATAAAGGCAGACTTTAATATCTTTAGGGAGAATGAAAAAGCTTGTTGCTAAAACAACAGATTGCTCCTGTAAAGACATCCTATCTATTGCTAACAAAAGTGGATTTCTAGTTCAAGAAGGAGC
>JAQUUL010000028.1 GCA_028693895.1 Minisyncoccota bacterium | reverse complement strand
TTTGTTTGCGATGGGTAAAACCCATCTCAACCTTTCTTCTAATTGATTGTTTGATAATTTTGTACACATTAATTTAGATGTTTTCATATTTTTTGAAAAACCGCCATATGTGTGTGCACATTACCAAAAGTTATTGCATACATTTAAAGATGATGAAGAAAAAACAAAAATAATTCGTAAATCATGCAACAAGCAATTAATAATTGAAAAAAAGAAGGAATATTTTAAATGGGTGCCTTTAATGGTAGGCATTATAGAATACTTATTTTTTTCTTTAGTTACAATCTTTGTTTTTGATTTTGAATTTATTTTAAAATGTTTTGCTGGTTGGATGGCTATTAAATGTATCGGAGGATATACTTCGTGGAGCGATACAATATTTGGAAGAGCAAACTTCTATACATTCTTATTGTGTAGTATATTTAATGTTAGTTTAGCACTATTATCAGGATTGATTATAAGGGAAATAATAGGATTAATATAATTTAAAATGTTTATAAAAAAAGAAAGATTTAAATTAATTGCAGAAGTATGTTTAGTTTTAATAAAAGAAGATAAAATATTACTTTCAAGAAGATATAATACAGGATACGGTGACGGTTATTACAGTTTTCCTGCTGGACACCTTGAAGAAGGGGAGACACTTAAAGAAGGAGTGGTCAGAGAAGCTAAAGAAGAAGTAGGAATTGATGTTAATATATCCGACTTAGAATTAATTCATGTAATGGATAGAAACGTGATAAATAATGAAAGAATTGCTTTTTTCTTTAAAGCTAAAGAGTGGAAAGGTAATTTAATAAATATGGAACCAGAAAAGTGTGATGATTTAAAATGGTTTAAAATTAATGAATTACCAGAGAATACAATTCCATACATAAGAAGTGCTATTAATTTTTATCTTAATAATACAATCTACAGTGAATTAGATAATTAATTATTTATCTTAAATTCTCGTCAATCACATTCTTAATCTTTTTAGTTTTTTCTATAATTAATTTACGAGCTTTTTTTGCTGCCTTTATTTTTAATAAATCATTAATATATGGAATAAAATGGATAAGGGTATGAATTAATAAGATTAAAAACGCAATAATAATAAATATTGGACATTGAACATAAGTGCCAGAAACAAAAAGCGCAAAGATAAAATAAATATGCAAAGCTGTTAAGGAAAAGAATGACAAAGCATCAAACTTTTTTAAATAGTTTTTTCTATATTTTACTGCTACAAAAATAAAAATATTTATTAGTACAGTCATTATAAAAGTAAAAATTAAACCCTTCCAAAGCTGAACTTCTGGCTGATAAAGTAAATTAAAATCTAATTGACAATTGAAGTTTATAAGATTATTCCAATAATTAATTTGATAGGGCAATATAGTTACAATTCCATAAATAGCTAACTGTAAACAAAGCCCAATGTAAGCAATCAAAGGACTAAACACCATCAATAATTTAGTTAAAAATCTTTTTGGATTTAATGTCCTAATAAATCTAATAACAAAAGAGAAGGAAATAGCAACAAAAATCCACCCAACTAAGTTTTCAAAAGGAACGCCATACCATTCTTGGTTAAATGGTATTTTCCAATACCAGAAACCAATTCTTATAGCAACAACATCTAATACAAGATCTGTTAATATAACAATAAATGCATCTGTAAATGGACGAACTTGCCAAGGAGTATTGTACTGGTCACTTAAAAGCATCGCACAGTATATAATAACAGCCCATCCTAATCCAATTGCCAAAGGGACATCTAATATATTAACTAAAAAAATATCGCTGTAATAATATGTATGAGCGATAGAAATATTTATAGCTTCCAATATTACTCCAAAAACAGCACAACTTAATAGCTCATAAACACGCCCTCCATTTTTCTTAAATATTTCTCTTAATAATAAAAGAAAGAATAAGAAAAAACCTAATAATTCAAATCCTCGAAATAACAATAAATTAATATCTATAATTTCTAACATAATATTAAATATAATTAAATAATTGAATTACAAAGAAAATAAAAAACAATAATAACATAGCACCCTCCCAACGCATTAAACGACGAGACAGCCCATGAACAAAAAATATTACAGAAGCTGCTAATAATATACTAACACCAAGCTCCATAACTACCTCATCAGCATAAAGATTGGTTATTAATGCTGGGATGCCAACTACTAATAACATATTAATAGCATTTGAACCAAAAATATTACCAATTGCTAAATCTGCATCTCCAGATTTAACAGCACTTACAGAAACCATCAATTCAGGAAGAGACGTTCCAACAGCTATGCCAAGAATAGTAACAACACTCAATGGAATTCCAACTAAAGAGGCAAGTTCAATAGAAGAATAAACAGTAAAATGTGCTCCAGCAATTATTCCAATTAAACCAATAAGAATAATTCCAATTGATTTAAATATATTATTGTTTTCTTTTTCTTTTTTATCTTCGCTAATTTCAATATCACTTGGTGGTTCTTTTATTATATACCAAAGATAAGCTAAGAAAGTACCAAGCAAAAGAAATGATTCTATTTTATTTACAACTCCATCAGAAATAATGAAAAGAAAATGTGCTGTTGCAATAACAAAAAGAGGTAACTCACTTTTAAGCAAGTCCCTCCTTATAACTATCTTCCTTGAAAGAAGAGCCATTACACCCACTATTAATAAAATGTTAGCTATATTCGAACCAACTACATTAGCAAGAACTACTGTTGTCTGATTTTGAAAAACTGCAGCAATAGAAGAAGCTAATTCTGGCAAAGAAGTTCCCATTCCCACTATTATTACTCCAATAGCAAAAGGGGACATTCCCATCTTCAATCCAATAGATTTTGCTCCGTTAACAAAAAAATCTGCTCCTTTTATTAAAGTTGCTAAAGATATTACAAGAATTAAGATTAACAATATTATGGACATAAATAATTTATTGAAATAATAACAGGATAGAAAAATTAAAGCAAGTATGATATTATTATAATGTATGATGAAAAAAACAATAATAATATTAATAATTTTAGTAGCTGTGATTGGAATATTCTCATATTTTAATTTTTGGCAGAACAAAGAAGAAGCTAAAACACAAGGATTAATGCTTTTAATCGAGTTTGAAGAAAATACTGGACTTAATAATTTTGTTTATGAACTATCAAAAAGAAATATTCCATCATTATTATTAGTTCACCCTACATTCATTGAGAATAATAAGGAAGATATATTAAGCTTACAAAAATATGGAGTAGAAATAGCAGCTGTTTTGTCAGATGAACCATTATGGGATATTCCATACGAAGATCAATATCAAAGGATAAACGAAGCTAAAGAAAAAATAGAATTAATAACAAATAAGCCCTTAAGGGTTATTGGAAGTAAATATTTTGCATACGATGAAAATACATTAAAAGTGGCAGAGGAATTAAATATTGAATATGTTTTAGGAAGAGGAGTTACAAAATCAAAAGCAACAATATTTAAACCAGAAGAATATAATGTAAAAATATTTTCTGTTTCCAATATAGATTCTCCTAATTGGGGAACAGGTAGTTTATGTGATTATAGTTATTGGGCAAGAGAAGAAACTCCCGAACAATTTAGAGAGCAATTATTTTATGCAGCAGAAAACTATGATAAAATTTCTCCTGTTTCTCACACATACATAGGAGGATTAAAGGAAAGATGGAATCAAGTTTATTTAGATTTCTTTGATAATGCAAATATGTCTTGGGAAAATTTAGACCAATTTGGATTAATTGATTCAACCCTTCCTTTTTCAGAAATTCCTCAAAATAGAGAGGTTCAATACACAACGCCAAAACCAGCAATCCCATTAGATGAAGAGGAAAACGTTTTAAATCCTTGCTATGTTGATGGCACAATAATTGATAAAATAACAGAAGAAGAGGAAATAGTTATAGAAGAAAAATCATCAATGATTATTTTTGAAAATTCTTCTGGAGCTATGTGCGTTGCATTGCATGATTTTTTAGAAGAAAAAAAATACACTGATTATGAAGCACACTTAACAACAGAAAGTAATTTTTATGATTTATTAGTAGATTATATGTCTAATTTTATTTCAAGCGAAGGATTCTCTGATAGTTTTTCATATTATCCAATAATATTTATTGATAATAGAGCTTTTTCTGGATTTGATTCAAAAACAAAACAGACAATAACAGAAATTATTCAAAAAAATGAAAAATAAATTAATTGCAATATTATTATTTGCTTTAAGTTTTTTTGTTTTTACTGAAAACACATTAGCAAATAACGAAGCAACCATAGACTTTTTTGAAGACAAACTTTGTTCTACCTGTAAAGCACAAAAAGAATTTATGGAAACGATAAAAACAGATTATCCTCAGTTAATTATAAATGTGTTTAATATCTCTGATACTGAAAAATTAAAAGAAATAGCTAATAGTCATGGTATTTATGATTACAAAATAATGGCTCCTACTTCTTTTATAAATGGCCACATTTTCCAATTTAATGATTTTACAGAAACACAAAAGGCAACAATTATTAATGCGATTGAGGGAAAATATACTGAAGAAGAAAAAAATACAATAAACTTTCTTAATAAGGAAATAGACCTTAATGAGGTACCGCTTCTTTTAACTACTATTATTTTAAGCTCTGTTGATGGATTTAATGTTTGTTCGATAGGTGCTCTTATTTTAATACTTTCTATTGTGTTAGTTTCTAACTCAAGGAGAAAAACTTTCATTTATGGAGGAATATTTATTTTAACAGCAGCAATTGTATATGGTGTTATTGTTTTTGCATGGGGAAAAATATTTGAATTACTATTAGGACAGCTTGAAATACTAAGAATTGTCGTTGGATTATTTTCTTTAATAGGTGGAATATATTTCTTAAATCAATTTTTAAAGTTTCTGAAAAAGGGACCGGCTTGCGACTCAAGCAACTCTAAAATAATAAAAAATGCTGTAGATAAATTTCAAGAATCTTTTACAAAAGACAAGGGATTTTTATTTTTATCTGGAAGTATAATTACTTTTGCTGCTATAATTACCATTGTTGAATTACCTTGTTCTATTGGCATACCACTTGTTTTTGTGGGAATATTAGCTGAAAGTAATTTAAGTTTATTGGCATATCTTTTTTACATCTTAGTCTATCTTTTCTTCTTTATGCTAATAGAAATAATTATTTTCACGGTTGCAGTCTTTAGTAAAAAGATATGGCTTAATGACTCAAAAACAGTAACATGGGCAACCTTTATTGGAGCAGTATTCTTATTCTATCTTGCTTTTTACTACTTATTGGGTTGATATTTATATTTCAATAATGTATTATTTAATTAATAATAAATAATTAAAAAAATATGAAACCAACAACAATCGCATTATTAGTATTTATATACGCATTTTCTTTCTTTACAGGGTTTATAATAGGGAAACAATACCAAGCAGTTTTTATTGACATGATAGATGGCAAAGAAAGTCACAATTTTTCTGCAATTTTTTATTGCGAAGAAAATAAGTTTATAATCGCTGATTTCTTTGACAGAAAAGTTGAATTAAGCTTAAGTGATGGAAGATTTATATCTATCCCTCAAACAATTTCTGCTTCAGGTGTTCGTTATGCAAACAGTGATGAAACTTTTGTATTTTGGAACAAAGGAAACACTGCCTTCATTGACGAGAAAGGAGAAACAACTTTCAAAAATTGCGTAGCAAATGAATCTAAATAAATATATTGGAGAT
>JAQUUL010000027.1 GCA_028693895.1 Minisyncoccota bacterium | reverse complement strand
TTCTTAGCAATCTTTTCAATATTTGGTGGGGTTTTATTCTATTTATTTGATTTGCCCGCTGCTTTTCTTACGGGGTCCCTGTTCTTTTCTGCAATAGCGTCTTCAACAATGCCCGGTCTAATTCAAAGACCTCCAGATGCTTTAAATAATTTTGCTCAACTAGGTATGGGGGCTGTAATTGGAACATCCTTTAACCGAGAAAGCTTTGTTGCAGTAATGGATTCTTTTATGATATTGGTTATAATTACACTAATTACAGTTGCTTCAAGTTTCATTTTGGCATATATATTTAATAAAATATTTAAATGGAATTATCTTACTTGTTTTTTAGGCGTAGTTCCTGGAGGCATAGCACCTATTATGATTCTTGCAGACCAAATTGAAATTGACATTGGTCTTGTTGCTATAATGCAGATAATTCGTTTAATTACGGCAATAATGATTATTCCGTTTATATTTATGCTAATAATTTAGCAGAGGAGGGGAATTATATGAAATTGACTGTATTAGTTGAAAACATTGCCTCAGGAAGGCTAAAAGCAGAGTGGGGGTTGTCTTATCTAATAGAATCTGATGAAACAATTTTATTTGATACGGGAGCTTCTGATTTATTTTTAAAAAATGCAGAATTATTGCGTGTGGATTTTGAACTAGTTCAAAAAGTTTTATTAAGCCATGGACACTGGGATCATGGAACAGGTCTTCAGTATCTTGAGAATAAGAAAATTTATGCTCATACAAATATTTTTATGGAACGTTTTAGTGGTAAACGAAGTATAGGCTTGCCTTTTTCCAGAGAGTTTTTAGAGAGCAAAAATCAGTTAATTTTAGATGATCAGCCTCAAAAAATATCAGATAATATAATTTTCTTAGGAGAGATACCAAGAAAGAGTAAATTAAAAAATGCAGGAGGACAGTTCACGGATAGTGAGGGTAATTTTGACAATGTTCCTGATGACTCAGCTATTGTAGTTATTGAAAATGGAGCTATAAATATTATTACCGGATGTGCTCATGCGGGTTTAATTAATACTGTTGATTATGCAGTTAAGGTTTCTGGAATTAAAAAAATCAACTCTGTTATTGGTGGTTTTCATTTATTAGGTAATGATGAAATAACAACAGAGACTATTAAATATTTGAAAGATAAAAAGGTTAAGAAAGTTTATCCTTCTCATTGTAATCAATTTCCAGCACTAACAGAGTTTTATGCTGCTTTTCATTCTCAGCCTCTTAGATCAGGAGATATACTTACTCTTTAAAAGTTTTCATAGTAATGATATAATTATTTCTAATATAATTTAATAATTATTCTTCGGGGCAGGGTTAGATTCCCTACCGGCGGTATAGCCCGCGAGCCGCAAGGCAGGAACTGGTGAAATTCCAGTGCCGACAGTATAGTCTGGATGATAGAAGAAAATGTATTACTGAATTTAGATTTTTAAATCTTTGATTTAGCGATGCTATTTATGTCCCCGAAAATAAAGGGGACTTTTTTTATGGAAGAAATAGAATTACAAGAAAAATATATGAAAAGAGCCTTTTTTTTAGCCAAAAAAGGTACCGGTAAGGTTTCACCAAATCCCTTAGTGGGAGCAGTCATAGTAAAAAAGGGGAGAATAATTGCTGAAGGATATCACAAAGGCCCCGGAACTCCTCATGCTGAAATAGTGGCATTGAATATTGCCGGAAAAGAAGCGGAAGGTTCAGATCTCTATGTAAATTTAGAGCCTTGCGCTCACTTTGGAAGAACTCCTCCCTGCGTTGATGCAGTAATTCAAAGTAAAATTAAAAGAGTGTTTATTAGTAATAGAGATCCTAACCCTTTGGTAAATGGAAAAAGTATAAAAAAACTTATTGAAAATAATATTCAGGTCTTTACTGGTATCTTAGAGGAAGATGGATCTTTTGTGAATGAAATATTCTTTAAATTTATTAAGACGGGGATTCCATTTATAGCTTTAAAATCAGCAGCTTCCCTTGATGGAAAAATTGCCACATCCACAGGAGAGTCAAAATGGATAACAGGAAATAAAGCCAGGGATAATTCTCAAAAATTAAGAAATCGTTATGATGGGATTTTAACGGGTATTAATACAATAATTGAAGATAATCCATTGCTGACTTGCAGGTTAAAAGGAGGCAGAAATCCATTTAGAATAGTATTAGACAGTAAGTTAAGAATATCCCCTGAGGCACAAATTCTTAATATGAATGATTCTAGTGAAAAAACAATTATAATTACAACAAGTCAAGCAGAAGAAAACAAAATTGCAGTTATTAGAAAAAGAGCAAAAGTTTTTATATTAGAAAATGAGTCAATTGATATTAATCAAGTGCTTAAATTGCTTTCTTCCCTGGAAATTACCAGCATCCTTGTGGAAGGAGGAGCAAAAATTCATGGAAGTTTTATTGGAAACAATCTTCCGGATAAATATTATCTTTACTATGCCCCAATTCTTATTGGTGGTAAAGAAGCTCCAGGTTTTTTTGGAGGAGAAGGCTTTAAAAGCCTTGCAGATACTCCCAAATTAAATATTCATAACATAAAAAGTTTAGGTAAGGATGTAAGAGTCACTTTATATCCGGAACAAAGGAGGTAAAATGTTTACTGGAATTGTAGAAGAGTCAGGAAAAGTAAATTTAATTAATAAGGATATAAAATCAGCCAAAATTAAAGTTGAGGCAAAACTTGTTACAGAAGATTTAAATATTGGAGATTCAATTGCTATAAATGGCGTTTGCCTGACAATAATAGAATTTTCCAATACCTATATAATAGCAGAAGTAATGCATGAGACTCTTGAGAGAACTTCAATAAAAACGCTTAAACCTGGAGACAGAGTTAACTTAGAGAGGGCTTTAAAGGCAGATGGAAGATTTGGTGGTCATATAGTAACTGGTCATGTTGATGGAACAGGTACTATTCTTAAAACTAAAAGGGACGGGATTGCAGAGATATTTGATATATCATATCCTCCTGAGTTGGAAAAGTATATTGCAAAAAAAGGTTCCGTTGCAATAGATGGAATTAGTTTAACAGTAGTAGATATTAATAAAGAATACTTCAGACTGTCTCTTATACCCCATAGCTTGAAAATGACAACTCTGGGTTATAAAAAAACGGGAGACATAGTGAATATTGAAATAGATGTCCTAGCAAGATATGTAGAAAAATTATTTTTAACAAAACAAAAAGAAGAAAGGAAACCGGATATTTCAGAAAAGTTTCTACTTGAAAACGGTTTTATGTGAGGTGAAATATGAGTTATAAATTTGATTTAATCGAAGAAGCGGTTGAAGAGATAAAAAATGGTAAAATGGTAATTGTTGTAGATGATGAGGATAGAGAGAATGAAGGAGACCTGGTAATAGCTGCAGAGCTTGTTACTCCAGAAGCTATAAATTTTATGGTTACTCATGCTAGAGGTTTAGTATGTCAGCCAATAGTTGATGAGAGGCTTTAGGAACTTGATATTTGCAATATGGTAGAAAATAATACGGACAGGCATTGTACCGCGTTTACAGTATCTGTGGATGCAGCAGAAACAAAAACTGGAATTTCGGCATTTGAAAGAGCTTTAACAATTAAAAAGTTAATTGATAAAAATACACAACCCATGGACTTAAGACGTCCAGGACACATTTTTCCATTAAGATATATGCCAGGAGGCGTACTTAGAAGAGCTGGACATACAGAGGCGTCGGTAGATCTGGCAGTTATGGCAGGGCTTTATCCTTCTGCAGTAATTTGTGAGATTATTTCAGAAAATGGTGAAATGGCAAGGGTTCCAGAGCTAATGGAATATGCAAAAAAGTATGATTTAAAAATTATTACCATAGCAGATCTAATAAAATACAGAAGAAAAAAAGAAATATTAGTAAAAAAAGAAGCTATAGCTAAAATGCCTACAAAACATGGTGAATTTATGCTCCATGCTTATTCCGAAAAATTAACTGGGAAAGAGCACTTTGCTTTAGTTAAAGGTAATGTAGAAACAGATGAACCAGTGTTAGTAAGAGTTCATTCGGAATGCCTTACGGGAGACGCTTTATCCTCTCTTCGTTGCGATTGTGGAGATCAATTAGCAGAAGCATTAGATAAAATTGAAAAAGAAGGACGGGGAGTTCTTCTTTACATGAGACAAGAAGGTCGTGGTATTGGCCTTTTAAATAAAATGAGGGCTTATGAACTTCAGGACAAAGGAAAAGATACTGTTGAAGCAAATGAATTATTAGGCTTTCCTGCAGATTTGAGAGATTATGGAATTGGTGCTCAAATTCTAATGGACTTGGGTATTAAGAATCTTAAGCTAATGACTAATAATCCAAGGAAAGTAAAAGGACTTGAAGGATATGGTCTAGAAATATCAGAGAGAGTACCCTTGGAAATACATTCGAATTGTAAAAATGAGTATTATTTGAAAACAAAAAAAGAAAGATTAGGGCATATGCTTGAAGAATTTAAGGAGGAGAAATAATGGGAAAAATTTATGAAGGAAAGTTAGTTGGGGAAAATATTAAAGTTGCAATAGTAGCAGGAAGATTTAATGAGTTTATAACCGGAAAATTAGTTTCAGGAGCTATAGATGCTCTTGTCAGACATGGTGTTGAAGAGGATGGTATTGATATTGCCTGGGTTCCGGGGGCATTTGAAATACCTCTTATAGCACAAAAGGTAGCAGGAAGTGAGAAATATGATGCTGTAATTTGTCTTGGAGCAGTAATCAGAGGAGCAACACCTCATTTTGATTATGTTTGTGCTGAAGTTTCCAAAGGAGTTGCACAGGTTTCTTTAAAAACTGAAAAACCAGTAATTTTTGGGATTCTTACTACAGATTCTATTGAACAAGCTATTGAAAGGGCTGGAACAAAAAGCGGGAACAAAGGATTTGAAGCTGGTGTAACAGCCATTGAAATGATAAACTTACTTAGAAACTTTAATTAATTTAAGGAGGTAAAAAAATGGACCAAAAACCAAAATTTATAGGAACAGATGAAGCTGGTTCAGAATATGAAATTGAGTATCCTGAATTGCTTTACACAGTGCCTTTCACCCCTATGCTAGATAGAATAGAGGAAGAAAAACCAGAGTTAATTGGGGGTTTTCATATGATATTTAAGGAAGTAGGACCTGAAATTTTCCAGAATTATTTCAATCAATTAATTGATATAAAAAAAGCTGAGCACAGAATGATAATTACAACAAAGAATTATAGACATAAGAGCTTTCTGGAAAAATTTTATCTTCCCCTTATTTGCGAGGCTTTCCAGGTAACTAATATTAGAATTATTTCCCAGGGATAAAGAATATGGATTTGCGAATCTATAATAGACAAAAACAGAAAGTTGAAACTGAGTATATTGTGGGGAAAAAATATCTTCAGTGGTTGTATTACAAATCTTCAGGAAATTTCTTTCTTGAAAAGATTGTTAAAAGGAAACTTGCCAGTAAATTTTATGGTGTTTTAAAAAATAGAAAAGGAAGTAAGAAAGGGATTAGAGATTTTATTGAAGAAAATAAGATTGCCGAAGAAGAATTTTTGGATAAAGTTTCTGAATATAAAAACTTTAATGAGTTTTTCTACAGAAAATTGAAACCAGAAGCCAGGCCTGTTAATTTAAATCCTAATGTTCTTGTTTCTCCAGCAGATGGAAGAGTGTTCATTTATGAAAATATTAAAGCGGGTAAGATTGTTGAAATAAAAGGTATGGCCTTTAATCTAACTCAACTTGTTGGTTCGGAAGAGGCGATATCGGAATATGATGGGGGAACAATGATAATCGTTAGATTAAATCCCACAGATTATCATAGATTTCATTTTCCTGATTCAGGTATCC
>JAQUUL010000026.1 GCA_028693895.1 Minisyncoccota bacterium | reverse complement strand
ATTTTCATATTTTTATTATACCAAACTATCATCTTTAAATACAATAGCATATAATATATATACATATTATGACATATTAGAAATAAATAGTCAATTTAAAATGGCGGAGAGGACAGGACTCGAACCTGCAAGCCCTTGCGAGCGCACGCTTTCCAAGCGTGTTCCTTACCATTCGGAGCACCTCTCCTAGATTTTCATTCCTCTTAAGTTCGCAACCCTTTCTTCAACTGGAGGATGAGTTAAAAATAATTTACTAATCCAACTTTTTTTCATTTCCCCTCTTAATGGAGAAGATATAAAAAGATGTGCATTAGAATTATTAGCTGTTCTTAAGGAAGATGTATCAGCAGATATTTTTTCTAAGGCACTAGCAAGTCCTTCTGGATATCTAGTTAATAAAGCACCTGAAGCATCAGCTAAAAATTCTCTTTTTCTTGAAATTGATAATTGAATTAATGAAGCAGCAATTGGAGCTAAAATTGCCGCAGCAAGAGCAATAACCATCATGATTGCATTATTGTTATTATTGCTATCACTCTTGCTCCACATTGTTATTCTTAAGAAAAAATCAGAAACTATAGCAATAACTCCAACTAAAACAACTACCACTGTTTGTAAAAGCATATCTTTATTCTTGATATGAGATATTTCGTGAGCAATAACACCTTCTATTTCATTTCTTTCTAATTTTCCAAGTAATCCTTTTGTAACAGCGACAACAGCATGTTTATCATCTCTTCCTGTAGCAAAAGCATTTGGTTGAGATTCATTAAGAATATATATTTTAGGCATTGGTATTCCCGCTGTTATAGATATATTTTCAACTATTCTATATAATTCAGGATTATCTTTTTTTTCAACAAGATGGGCATGAGTAGATGCTAAAATAATTTTATCAGAATACCAATACGAAGAAACACTAGTTAAAACGCTAAAAATAACAGCAATATATAGTATAATTGAACTTTCCAACGCATAACTAAACAGCCATCCTAATATAATGACGAAAATCAAAAAGAATGTAATTAGAAAGACAGTCTTTCTAGAATTAGAATCTGCTATATTATACAAAGTAGCCATATAAACTATTTGTCTAATCCCCTTCTTTTTTTATCTCTTTCAGAAATTTTACTATATTTCTTTCTAAGTTTCTTTTTCTGTTTAATTATACACTTTGTAATATTTTTCATATATTTTAAAAACTAACTTTTGGTGTTTCTTTTTCTTCATCTCCAATTGCAAAAAACTCTGAAGCCTTAAAGCCGAATATAGAAGCAATAATATTTGAAGGAAAAACTTCTAATTTAATATTAAAATCTTTAACATTTCCGTTATAAAATCTTCTTGCAGCTTGAACTTTATTCTCTGTATCAGTCAATTCTCTTTGTAATTCTAAAAAGTTTGTTGAAGCTTTTAATTCAGGGTAATTTTCTGATAAGGCGAATAAACTTTTTAATGTTCCAGAAAGAACATTTTCTGCTTCCCCTTTTTCTTTCACTCCGTTAGCAGCCATTGCTACATTTCTTGCAGTAATCACTCTTTCAAAAGTTTCTTTTTCATGAGAAGCATACCCTTTTACTGTTTCTACTAAATTAGGAATTAAATCGTACCTTCTTTTTAATTGAACATCAATATCTGACCAAGCTTCTTTTACTCTATTTTTTAATGTTACAAAACCATTATATGTAAGCACTATATACAATAGAATAACTAACACTAAACCTAAAATAACCATTAATTCTGTTGACATATTTTTATTTATTATTTCTTATATACTTCTATTCTATACTAAAATACCCTATTTTTCAAGCTTCTTAATAATTTTTGAAATCAACTTCATTAAGATAATAGATTGAAATAAGAAACTGTTTTTAATTCCTATTAAAAAATCTGTTGTTTGATCTTTCACCCTTTTAATAAGAAAAATGTGTAGAGCAATAAAAAGAATAAAGATTAAAATAATGTATAATATTTCCATACTATTATATTAGATTTTACAGATATCTATGTCAAACTCATCATTTAATATTTTCTTAATTTCTTCAGGAGGAAGTAAAGAAATCAAGCTTGTTATAATTTTTTTATATATACTATCAGAGGTTTCTTTAATAGGTTCTGCAATTGTATTATTAATAACTTCCGTTATCCTTTCAGTAATAATTTTTTCAGTAGGATTGATTATTTTTTCTACTATTATTTCTTCAACCTTTTCTTTAGATGCATTTTCTTCAATTTTTTCACTAATTTCTTGAGATATATTATCAACAATACTTCCTGCTTGTTCTTTTATGTCAATTACTACCTTTTCTTTTTTAACTTCTTCTCCAACATCTTTTGTATCAAAAAACTCTCGAGCCATAGTCACTGCTGTAAAACCACACACACAAAAAAATAAAAGAGTAATAATATGCTTTTTGTTCATTTCTTAGATAATAACTTTATTACCTGTGCATATTATATTCTAATTAGATTTATGTCAACAAAAAAAAGAGGCCAAAGCCTCTCTTATTAATACATGCTTGGCATTTGCGGTTCCTTTTCTTTTTCTTCAGGCTTATCAACAACAATGCATTCTGTCGTTAAGAGCATTGAAGCGGCAGATAAAGCATTTTCTATACAAGACCTTACTACCTTTGCAGGATCAACTATCCCAGCTTTAATCATATCTTCATATTTATCGTCTTTTGCATTGTATCCTTCATTGTGAGACATCTTTTTAACTTCAGCAACAATAACTGAACCATCCTTACCAGCATTGTCAGATATCTTTCTTAAAGGATCTTCAAGAACTTTAATAACAATATCAAACCCTATCTTTTCTTCTCCCTTAACTTTAATTTCTTCTAATGCTTTTTGACATCTTAATAATGCAACTCCTCCTCCAGGAACTATTCCCTCTTCAATCGCTGCTCTAGTGGCAGATAAAGCATCTTCTGTTTTATGCTTTCTCGCTTTTTGTTCTATCTCTGTTGCTGCTCCAACTTTAATTACTGCAACCCCACCTGAAAGTTTTGCTAATCTTTCTTGAAGTTTTTCTTTTTCGTAATTTGATTCTTTGGTTGCAATTTGATTTTTAATTTGTTGAATTCTTTTTTCTATTTCTGTTTTTTTACCCTTACCCTCTACAACTGTTGTATTATCTTTTGAAGATATAATCTTTCTTGCTCTTCCTAATTGAGATAATTCAACATTTTCCATTTTCATTCCTAAATCATCTGATATTATCTGTCCACCAGTTACAATAGCAATATCTTGAAGTATATCCTTCTTATTATCCCCAAATCCCGGACACTTTACTGCTAAAGCATTGAATGTTCCTCTTAATTTGTTTACTACTAAAGTTGCTAAAGCATCACCTTCTAATCCTTCCGCGATAATCAAAACATCTTTTACTCCTGTTTTAACTATTTTTTCTAAAATAGGAACTATTTCTTGAATAGATGTAATCTTTTTATCAGTTATTAAAATATATGGGTCTTCTAATATCGCTTCCATTCTTTCAGGATCACTAACCATATATGGAGAAACATATCCTTCGTTAAATTGTAATCCCTTTACAACTTCTTTTTCTATTCCTAATGTTTTTGATTCTTCAATAGTAATAACCCCGTCCTTTCCAATTTCAGAAATTGTTTTCGCAATTAAAGTTCCTAATTCTTTATCTTCAGCAGATATTGTTGCTACTTGAGCCATCTCATCTTCTGTTGAAATTGGTTTAGCATTTTTTTTAATCTCTTTAATAACAATATCGCAAGCATTTTCCATTCCCCTTTTAATTGCTAAAGGATTTGAACCAGCAGTAACATTTTTTAATCCCTCTCTAATAAAAGACTGTGCTAATAGTGTTGCTGTTGTAGTTCCATCTCCTGCGACATCATTGGCTTTTTCAGAAACTTGTTTTACTATACTTGCTCCAATATTTTCTGCTTTATCTTCTAATTCAATAACTTTAGCTATTGAAACACCATCGTTAGTAATTGTTGGAGAACCAAAACTTTCACTCAAAACAACATTTCTTCCTTTTGGTCCTAAAGTTATAGTTACCGCATTAGCTAATTTATCAACACCAGCTTTTAATTTTGTTCTTGCTTCTTCAGCATAATAAATTTGTTTTGCCATATTTTTTATTCAATTATTGCCAATACATCATCTTGGCTTAAAACTAAGTAATCTTTATTATCTACTTTAATTTCATGAGGGCCATATTTACTAAAAAGAATGGTATCCCCTTTTTTAATACTCATCGGAATAACTTTTCCTTGAGAATTAGTCTTTCCTGGTCCAACAGCAACAACTTTTCCTTGCTGAGGTCTATCCTTTTCAGCTGTTTGAGGAAGAAGAATACCTCCTTTTGTTTTTTCTTCTTCTTTAACAGCTTCAATTATTATGTTATTTGATAGTGGTTTTATTTTCATATTTTTTATTATTATCAATTAAACGAACTGAGTGATAATTATATTTTAGTCATTAAAATTATTTTGTCAAGAAATTAACCATTTATCCTTTAAATTATTGCCAGTATTAATTATATTGGCAATATTATTATTGTTAAATTAAATATATTAGCAATATAAATAATTATTTCTCCTTTTTAAATTCTAAATAAGAATAAAGGGTAAGGTATGTAATTCCTATAATCAACGGAAGGAATAGAAACCACATAGCATATTCACCAAAAAATATCCCCATTAAAGTAATAATTCCAATTATTTTGAAAACTTTCTCCCCTTTCTTATGGGTTTTATTCCAATTATCATCATTATCCAATGTCCATGGCAATCTTATCCCTATCATATAATTTCTTTTTGCTTTTCCAATTAAATTTCCTAAAAAATAGAAGAAAAATCCAAAAGCAGGAATTATAGCAACGCTCATATTAAATTCTTTTCCTATGTTCCACATTATAGTTAAGAAATATATATAAAGGAAAAAAACATTAAATATAACAATAAACTCATTAAAAGATTCTTTGAATTTTTCAATGTTTTCTTTGTTCGGATCAATCTTAGGAACAACAAATAATGATATATTCGTAATTATCATAATAATAGGAAGAATAAATAATCCCCAAAACTTTGACATATAGCCATCAACTTCACCAGCCGAATTCCAATGAGAAGCAACTTGATCTGGCATTAAAGGATAAAAGTAAAAAGCGACAAACAAAACAGCGAAAAAGATAAGGATATTAAAAAATTGTATTTTTTTCATATTTTTTATAATTATTATTTTTTTTAAGTATATCATTATTGACTTTAATAGTAAATCTGCTATCATATTATTATATGAACGGACTGGTAGAGAAAATCATTTCCGGTATTATCGGAATTGGTGCCTCAATATATATTCTCTCTGATGTAACTTATAACGGAGAGTTTCAGACTATATTGCTTGTTGGAGCGGTAACAGGACTTTTATTGTTCTTTATAAGACCAATACTTTCTTTAATAAGCCTTCCTTTAAGAATAATCACATTCAATCTATTCTCAATTGTTATTATGATTTTTCTTATATGGTTAGTTGATGCCCTTTTCTTACCTCATATATTTGATATAGCAAGTTTCAAAAGTCTATTTTTAACAACATTAATAATTTGGGGAACAGAAAAAATAACCTCATTAATTTTATGAACAATTCATTACTTATCGCACAAATAGTAATTTCAATTTTGCTAGTTATATTGATTCTCTTGCAACAAAGAGGAACTGCATTAGGTTCAGCTTTTGGTGGAGGAGGAGAAGTATATAGTACAAGAAGAGGAATACAAAAAAAGTTAATGTATGCAACTGTAGTTTTGACTATTGCTTTTCTTGTTATCGCAGTGCTTAACTTATTATCATAACATAAATGGAAAACAAAAACGGACGGAAGTGGCCTTCTAAAAAACAGTGGCTACAATTCTTTAAGGTTTTAGAGAAAAAAGAGAAGATAATCTTTGGATTAGTTTTTTTAATCTTTTTATCTTCCCTATCATTTTGCCTTCATTCTTTTTACATTAAAAATACCACTATTGTTCCAGCAAGTTATGGATACATAAAGGAAGGTGTTATCGGTCAG
>JAQUUL010000025.1 GCA_028693895.1 Minisyncoccota bacterium | reverse complement strand
CTTTAGCATTATTTTGTATAGAATTACTTCATTAATGGAGAGGTGCCAGAGCGGCCGAATGGGGCACCCTGCTAAGGTGTTAGCTGTGAAAACGGCTCGAGGGTTCGAATCCCTCCCTCTCCGCCAATTTATACCCCCAATTCTTTAGCTATCATATATTTCTGATATGCTTCTTCGTACTTTGAGAATAATAGCGCTTTAGGATATTCAGCATTTAATGAAGCTGAAACTCCCCCACCTATACCACCATAGATTAATTCTTCAGGAGTATTTTGATATAATTGATTTCTCGTACTTCCCGCTTCTCGTTCTTTAATATAAATCATTACCCCTTCGGTAAACTCTGTTTCTTTTGCTTCTTTAGCAAATTTCTTAATACTATCTGCAGGAACACTTACTAAATCTTTAGCTTGTTCGGGTAAAAAGCTACTAGCAATGTCCCCTACTATATCAGCATATTTCTCTTCAATTTTTTCAACACTATCATTTTTTAAGGTTCTGAAAACATCTCTACCAACTTCTCTTTGAAGTTCTTTATCTTTATCAGTTAATTTTGTTTTGAAAAAGAAGTCCCATATATTGTCTGGCAATTCTTTTGCTTTTTCTATTGTTGAAGTAATTATATTATTTGTTGCAGCTCTTCCATAAGTATCATAATAGTTCTTACCATCTCTTGTATATTTTTCTTGACCATAACTATCAATAAACTTTATTACCTTTTCTCCTTTTGAGGTATACATTACTTCATACTCATTAGGTAAAAGAATTCTATCAACAATACATTCTTTTCCATTCCATTTTTCATCAATTTCACACCTATACCCTTCTTCATCTTCTTCGTTTTCTTGATTTAAAAAAGATATATCTATTTTAGGAATGACAATCTCAGAAATTTTAATTTCTGGAATATTTATTTCTGGAATTTTAATGTTTTCAATAATGCTATCTATATCAATTTGAAAATTACTTTTTTTCTCTCCTGAAAAAGAAGAAACTTGTACATCAACTTTAGCACATTTTGCTGGTATATTAGACCTGCTCAAACATGTTGTTAAGCAAAAATTAGGAACACCTCCGTTATACTCGCCTGTTATCTGACATCTGTGCCCTTTCTGAATATATTTTAAACATTCTGGATCATTAATCTTATCATTATCAACCATAATAACACATTCGTATCCAGAAAGTTCTTGACTAAACATTCCCTTAATGTCATCCAAAAAATCAGCACTCGCATAAGATGTACTTATAGACAACATTAATAAAGACAATAATAATATTTTTTTAATCATATATATATTATATACAATTAAAAAAACTAATCAATAATATTACTCGTATCTTAGTGCTTCTATAGGATTAAGTTTAGATGCTCTTTGAGCAGGATAGTATCCAAATATAATTCCTATCCCTGCCGAAACAAAGAAAGCAAGAAGAACTGAAGAAAGACTAACTACGGTTGTCGTACCTCCAAAATTAGAGATAAGATAGGATGCCAGAAGCCCTAAGATTATTCCTAAAGTACCCCCAATAAAAGTTAAGGAAATTGATTCTAATAAAAACTGATTGTTGATATCCTTACTTCTTGCTCCTAATGATTTTCTTAAACCAATTTCCCTAGTTCTTTCTGTTACTGTTGTTAACATCATATTCATAATCCCTATTCCCCCAACAAGAAGAGATATTCCCGCAATCGCCTTTATTGATGCTGGAGCTTCTCTTAATCCATAAGCAATTTGTAGTGCTTGTTTAGGAAATCTATTTATGTATTCAAAAGCTTTCTTAATTTGGTCTTTTGTAGATATTGTTTCAAATAATACTCCTGATTGTTCGTATCCAAACTCTCCTTTTATTTTTTGTATCATATTTGTATATTATTCTATAATATATGATACTCTTTACACTTCTTTTTTATTTCACTTTATCATTAAAAAAGTTAATGATATCTCTATCTCCTGATATACATTTTTCTCCATCAAAAAGTAAGGGAACCCCTACATCTCCAGTAATTCCACATGATCTTGCTATTTCAAACAACAAAGCTATTTCCTCGTTAGCATCTTTTATTTCAAATTTGATTTTGTTTTCAATTTCATTTGCATCAATATATTCTTTAACAAGAGCACAATGACCGCAATACTCACTAGAAAAAAGAATAATATCACTATCCTCTGCTACAATTTTTGTATTATCATTAAAAAAAATAATAAAAAATACTATTAAAAACGCAAAAAGTAAGGTTGTAGAAATTATAACTTTTTTCATTATAGTTTAATGCGGAGGGAGAGGGATTCGAACCCCCGGTGAGTTTCCCCACAGTAGTTTTCAAGACTACCCCATTCGGCCGCTCTGGCATCCCTCCGTATGGTAAAATAATATATAAAAAAGGGCTTATTGTCAATTTTTATGAAATCCTAAATCAGCTGGATTACTGCCTCCTGAGATATGTTTAAACACCCCTCCATTGCTTTCAAACTCGTATCTTAATTCTTTAACTTCTTTGGCTAATTTTTTTGTTTCTTCTGGTAGTTCATTTTTGATATATCCTTTTGACCAATAATCTATAACCAATTTACTATCTCCGAATATTTTCTTACATCCCTTTTCAATTGCTAATATCAAGGCATATTTACAAGCTAAAAGTTCTCCAAAATTATTAGTCACTCCTTCTACTAAATGATTCCCTCTCTCATTAAGAGTTATTCTTTTATCAAGAAGAGATTTTCCATTTTTATCAGTAACACTTACTTCTACTCCCATACCTAATCCTGTTCCTGCATCAAAATATACCCCATCTTCTGATGCTGTATTTTTAAGAGAATAATCTGCTCCCATTTGAAGCCATCTTTCAGCCTGATCTTTAGTTTCAAAACTTTTGTATTTAGCAGTTTTTCCAGAAACCATTTCTTGACATTCGTCCCAAGAATCAACTATCCCGTTTTTATTCCCTATTGAATATGCGTAATATTTTTTCTTTTTCATATTATTTTTTCCCTTTAACTTCTATCCAAAATCTTTTAATGAATTCTACCATATAATTATGTCTATCTTTAGCCATTTCTTTACCTGTTTTTGTCATCATTTCATTTTTAATTTTCTTGAGCTTTATTTCGTATTCTAATATAGCAGAATCTTCTTTTGTAAAAGACATATCTTTTTTTAATTTTGCAATCTTTTTTTCATTATTTGTATAAAGGTTACAAGACCCTGAAGAACCAGCAAAAAGAAAGGCCCTTGCTAATCCAATTGCTCCAATAGAGTCAAGCTTGTCTGCATCAAACAAAACTTTAGCTTCAATTGTCTCTGGCATATCATTATTTCTATATCTATGTGTTCTTATGCAATGACAAATATTCTTTTTCTGTTCGTCACTTATATCATATTTATCTAAAATCTTCTTAGCTTCTTTTTCTCCTTCTATTGCATGACAAAAAGAACCTTTAAGTTCCATCTCTTCTTTTCTTTTAATGTCGTGTAACAAAGAAGCAATTTCTAAAACAAAAAGATCTGCTTTTTCTTTTTTTCCAATTAATAAAGCTAATTTTTTAACTCTTTCAACATGGCTCCAATCATGACAACCGCTAGAGCTTTCAAAATACTTCTTAGCTTCTTTTTCTATTTTCTTAATCATAAATATATTTTAATCTAAAAAGGAATATATAACAAGAAAGAGAGAGGTTCTTTTCCTCTCTCGTTAAACAAATCCCGTAACAGCTCCAAAGTCTTGAAGCCTTTCATTATTAGCAAAAGCTCCAAGCTCAAGCACTTTCTCTCCATAATCAAAGCAAGGAGAAAAATTAAATGATTTGTTTACTTTAACCGTGTCTCCTATACACACCGGATGTAAATTGCTTTCTTTGTATTCCCTCTCAGGATGAGTAAATAACATCCAAGAAACTTCATATGCTCCAAGACCAAACTCTCTTTCAGTCATTTTTTCTGTTTCTATCTCTTTTATAGAAAGGCCTCTGTGTAAATTACCGAATTGAGCAGGAATAATAATAATATCTCCTGCGTTTTCATACTTTTCTAAGCGAGAAATAGCTACTGACGTTCTTTCTTTTCTTTTAATGTTTTTTCTCTTTAATTCTAAGTGCGAATAGAAAGTTCTTGTGTTTGAAATTGAAGATAAAGTTTTTTCAACTTCATCAACATAATTTTCCGTTAGAGATGGAACAACAAACCATCCCTCTGCTTTTTCAGGCAAAGGTATTTTTGATATTCTCTCAACAACATCCTCATTGAAATCAATTGGCATAATTTCATTAATCATGTCTATTTGATCCCAAACATTTTTAATTTTATAGTATTTTGGATAACCCATAAACAATCCTCCACCGGAAACGTCCCGGATAAACGGCTATCTTTACGAGACAGCGGTATAAGCACGAATATGCTCATAACGCTATCCCGCAATATTTTAATGAACTAATCTCTTTTTATAACACTAAATTATATTTGTCAAAGTTTTTTTTTGTTGTATAATAAAAATAGGTCCTCGTAGTTCAATGGATAGAATGTAAGCTTGCGGAGCTTAAGATAGAGGTTCGAATCCTCTCGAGGACACTTTTATAAATAAAATAAAAAATATGAAAATATCAAAAATTTTGTCAATTATAATAGTTTTTTTATTTGCTATTTTTATCCTTGAAGGTTTCGGTGATAACTTTAATTTAATGGATTCTCTTTCTCATTTATTGCTAACTTTAGTAATTCTAGGAATAACTATTTTAGCATGGAAAAAACCCTCAATCGGAGGCTGGATTTTTATACTTTTAGGTTTGTCATATTTAATAAATAATTTTAATACTCATTATCTAAGTCTTTTATTGTTCGCCGGAATCCCTTGTTTAACAGGAATATTGTTTCTAATTAAGAAATGAATTTTTCTACTCCTGTTGAAAACATACCTAAAATTGGACCAGCATATCAAAAAAGGCTAAAGAAGTTAAAGATTAAAACTTTAGCAGATTTTTTGTATAACTTCCCTCGAGAATACAAAGACTTTAGCGAAATAGTAAAGATAAAGGACATTAAAATTAACGAGATTAATTGCATAGCCGGGAAAATAATAAGTATAAAAAATGAAAAAAGTCCTTACAAGAAAATGTCTTTAGTTAGGGCGCTAATAGAAGATGATACCGCCTCAATTGAAGCTATTTGGTTTAATCAACCATATTTAACAAACAGTTTAAAAGAAGGAGACGAAGTAATGTTATCGGGAAAAACAAATATAAATAAATATTCCGTTCAGCTATCCTCTCCTAATTTTGAAAAAATATCATTAAAAGAAAATCTTCATATTGGAAGAATAGTTCCAATATATACAGAAACAAAAGGAATTAGTTCAAAATGGATAAGATATGCTATCAAGCCTCTTATTGAAAGTCTTAAAGAAAAAATACCCGAGACGCTTCCAGAAGAAATCATTGAAAAATATAATTTATTAAGGCTAAATGAAGCGATAGAAAAAATACATTTTCCAAATACAATTTCAGATGCTAAAGAAGCACAAAGAAGATTTGTTTTTGAACAAATATTTTTAGTTTCACTTTTGAATATTAAAAAAAGAAAAGAACTTCAAAATGAGGAAGCACCAGAAATACCAATTAAGCTAGATACTATTAAAAGATTTATATCCTCCCTCCCCTTTAAACTTACTGATGGTCAGAAAAAATCAACATGGCAAATACTTCAAGATATGGAAAAAAGCTCACCAATGAACAGATTATTACAAGGAGATGTTGGTTCAGGAAAAACAGTTGTTGCTGCTATTGCTACAATTAATGCAATAAAAGCAAAGAAACAAGTTGTTTTAATGGCTCCAACAGAAATACTAACCAAACAGCACTTTAAAACATTCTTTGAACTTTTAAAAAACTTCAATGTTAATATTGGATTTTTAACTGGCAAAGAAGATCTTTATTATTCTAAAAAATTAAAAAATGACACTATTGAAATATCAAGAAAAAGGTTAATTGAGAAAACAGAGGCGGGAGAAATAAATGTTTTAATAGGAACACAAGCTTTAATTACTAAGGAGAAAACGAAGAAAGAGAATAGGATTAAATTCAAAGACTTAGGATTAATTATTA
>JAQUUL010000024.1 GCA_028693895.1 Minisyncoccota bacterium | reverse complement strand
CGTTATGCAAACAGTGATGAAACTTTTGTATTTTGGAACAAAGGAAACACTGCCTTCATTGACGAGAAAGGAGAAACAACTTTCAAAAATTGCGTAGCAAATGAATCTAAATAAATATATTGGAGATTCTCTTAAGAGAGGTAAAATAGCAGTTATTCCTACTGACACAATATATGGAATTGTTTGTTCTGCATTAAATAAAGAAAGTGTTGAGAAACTATATAAGATAAGGAAGAGAGATTCTCTGAAACCAATGATTATACTTATTGGTTCTCTTGAAGACTTAAGTATTTTTAATATCAAAAAAAGCGAAATATTTAATAAATATTGGCCTGGTAGAGTAAGTATTATAGTTGAATGTAATAATTTTGAATACCTCCACCGTGGGAAAAATAGTCTTGCTTTTAGACTTCCTGATGATAAAGATTTAATTAATATATTAAAAATATCTGGACCAATTGTTGCACCTAGCGCTAATATAGAAGGAGAGGCTCCAGCTGAAACAATAGAAGAAGCTAAAAAATACTTTGGAGATAATGTTGATTTATATATTGATAAAGGAATAATCAAATCAAACCCTTCAAAAATTATATCTTTAAAAGAAGAAATTATAAGAGAATAATATGTATAAAATTGTAATCATAAGACATGGGGAAAGTATTTGGAATAAAAAGAATATTTTCACAGGATGGACTAATATTTCTTTGTCAGATTTAGGAATAAAACAAGCATCTGAAGCTGGAAAAAAACTAAAAGAAGGCGGTTATTCTTTTGATTTAGCATATACTTCTGTATTAAAAAGGGCTATTGATACCCTTGATTTAATTCTTGAAGAAATGAATCTAAAGATTCAGATTAAAAGATCTTGGCGACTTAATGAAAGACACTATGGTGCACTTCAAGGCAAGAATAAAGATGAAATGAAAGATATATATGGAGAAGATCAAGTACAAAAATGGAGAAGAGGATACAAAAACAAACCACCAAAAGATGAGAATGGAATGTCAGAAAGTTTAGAGGATACTGAAAAAAGGGTTCTACCTTATTGGGAAGAAGAAATAAAACCAAAAATTAAAACTAACAATATTATTATTTCTGCTCACGGAAATAGCATTAGAGCTTTAATAAGGATAATATCAAACGAAGATGTAACTAAAATTGAAATTCCCGTTGGAATTCCTTTAGTTTATGAATTTGATGAAAAACTCAACCCAACAAAAAGATATTTTTTATCAAACAACACTATTGACTGATAATCAATATATGATATATTGATTACATATGATAAACGAAAGACAAGAAGAGATTATCAAATTACTCGTAAAAGAATATATAAAAAACGCAGAACCAATTAGTTCTAAATTTTTGTCTGAAAAATATGATTTTGGAATTTGTCCATCATCACTAAGAATTGAATTTCAAATATTAATAAGAGAAGGCTATTTAGAACAACCTCATACATCAGCAGGAAGGGTTCCTACCGATAAAGCATATAGATTTTTTGTTGATAACCTAAAAGAAGAATATGAAGAAAAAATTGAAGAAGAGTTAGAAGAGATAATTAGAGGAATAAAAGACCATTACAGAATAGCTTCAGAAATAACTAAATATTTATCAGTCCATTCGTCTGGTTTTGCTATTTTTAGTTTCTCAGACAAAGATATTATTATCAAAGAAGGGTTTGAAGAAATTTATAAAAATCCTGAAGCCAAAGACTTTTCTTTTATCCAAGGATTTATTGATTATATGAAAAATATTGAAAGCAATATAAAAGAAATTACTCCTGGGCTATATATTGGAGGAGAAAATCACGCTAAAAAAGCTAAGAACATTACTTTAATTTGTTCTGAGTGTAACTTACCAAAACAAAAAGCTTTTGTTTCTATTCTGGGACCGAAAAGAATGGACTATGAAAGAAATATAAGATTAATTAATTCGTTAAATAAAGTACTAAAAGAACTTATATGAAAAAAAGTGAAATAGAAAAATTAATAAAAGATAAAGAAGAATATTTTTTAGGATGGCAAAGAGAAAAAGCTGACTTTCTAAATTATAAAAACAATGAATTTGAAAGACTTAAAGGAACTTTAAGTATTGCAAAAGAAAGTTTATTTGAAGAATTAATACCTGTTTTAGATAGTTTTTTATTAGCAGAAAAATCTATTCCAGAGGAAGAAAAAAAAGGAAATAATGTAAAAGGATTATTATTAATTAAAAAACAATTAGAAGATGCACTAAAAGGATTGGGATTAGAAGAAATTACCACAATAGGAGAAAAATTTAACCCAAATTTACATGAAGCAATAGAAGAAATCGAAGGGGGAGAGCCGGGAATAGTAATTGAAGAAAGCCAAAAAGGATATATTTTCCAAGAAAAAGTTATAAGAACAGCAAAGGTTAAGATTGGTTGTTATCACTCTTGACACTGGAGTGATAATCAGATATAATCCAGATATAATATTAATAAATTAAAAAATATGACAAAAATTTTAGGAATAGATTTAGGAACAGCAATAACAAAATATGCTTCAATAGTAAATGGAGAACCTAAGGCCCTAGAAAATAGAGAAGGCTCTATTTTAACACCCTCTATGATCGCCCAAACAAAAGGAGGAGAAAGGGTAGTCGGTGTTCTTGCTCAAAGACAAGCAATAACAAATCCGAAAAATACTATCTCTGGTGTAAAAAGATTTATTGGAAGAAGATTTTCTGACCCTGAAGTTCAAAAAGAACTAAAATTATTATCTTATGAAACAAGAGAAGGAAAAGATGGTGGCGTAGAAGTAAAATTAGGAGAAAATTGGCATAATCCTATTGAAATTTCTTCAATGATTTTACAGAAAATAAAAGCTGATGCTAAAGAAAAATTAGGAGAAGATATTAAAAATGTTGTAATTACTTGTCCTGCTAATTTTGATGATTCACAAAGAAAAGCAACAAAAGCTGCTGGAGAAATCGCTGGATTTAATGTTTTAAGGGTAATCAATGAACCAACTGCTGCTGCTCTTGCTTATGGTTTTGGAAAAAAAGATGAACAGAAAATATTAATCTACGATTTTGGTGGTGGAACTTTTGACGTAACAATCTTAAACATTTCTCCTGATATCGTTGAGGTTTTAGCTACAGGAGGAGAACCACATTTAGGAGGGAATGATTTTGACCAAAGAATAATTAATTGGCTATTAGAAGAGTTTAAAAAAGACCAAGGAATTGATTTGTCAAAAGATGCTTTAGCATTACAAAGACTAAAAGAAGCTGCTGAGAAAGCTAAAACTGAACTTTCAACTACAATGGAGACTAATATAAACCTTCCTTTTATTACCTCTGATGCAGAAGGACCAAAACACTTAGATTGTAAAATATCAAGAGCACAATTTAATTCAATGACTAGTGATTTAATTGAAAAATCAATTAAAAAAGTAAAAGAAACTATTAGCGAAATAAAATTAAGCAATAACGACATTAATGAAATTGTTCTTGTTGGTGGAACAACTCTTGTTCCTGCTGTTAGAGATGCGGTTAAAGAGTATTTTAATAAAGAACTAAACACATCTATTAACCCTGAAGAAGTAGTTGCTATTGGAGCTTCAATTGAAGCTGAAATACTAACTGCAAAAGAAGAAGGAAGAACTCCTGAGGGAGATATTAAAAGTGTCTTGTTATTAGATGTTCTACCATTAACTTTAGGAATTGAAACATTGGGAGGGGTTTCAACTCCAATGATTGCAAAAAATACTACTATTCCAACATCTGGCTCTCAAGTTTTTTCAACTGCAGTAGATAACCAACCATCAGTAGAAATTAATGTTTTACAAGGAGAAAGAGCTATGTCTCAAGACAATAGATCTTTAGGAAGATTTATTCTTAACGATATTCCTCCTGCTCCAAGAGGAGTACCTCAAATTGAAGTAAAGTTTGATATTGATGCAAACGGCATTCTTACTGTTGTTGCAACTGATAAAGCAACAAACAAATCACAATCTATAAAAGTTGAAGGTTCTATTGGAATATCAGACGAAGAAATTGAAAAAATGAAGAAAGATGCTGAAATTAATGCTGCTGAAGATCAAAAGAAAAAAGATCTAATTGAAACTAAAAATATTGCTGAAAGTTTAATTTATCAATCTGAAAAAACAATAAAAGAAGGGGAGGGAAAAATCACTGAAGAATCTAAAAAGGACGTTGAAAGCAAGATTGAAGAATTGAAAAAAATCAAAGATAGTGATAATATAGAAGAAATTAAGAAACAAACAGAACAACTTTCAGAAGCTATCCAAAAAGTTGGAGCACAAATGTATCAACCACCCAAGGAAGGTGAAAAGCCAGATGCTCCTGAAGCAGAAACTGAGAAAGAATAACAAGATTGGCAAAACAATGTTTTGCCTTTCTTTCTATTATTATGCAAAAAGATTACTACAAAATATTAGGAGTTGAAAAAAATGCAACCGCTGAAGACATTAAAAAGGCTTACTATAAATTAGCTCATCAGTTTCATCCTGACAAAAAAGAAGGTGATGAAAATAAATTCAAAGAAATAAACGAAGCTTATCAAGTATTATCAGATAAAGAAAAACGTTCAAATTATGACAGATTTGGAACCGCTTTTAATCAACAAGGAGGAGGTTTTAATGGACAAAATATAAACTGGGAAGATATTATGGGTGGTGGTTTTGGTGGCATTGAAGATATATTTGATATGTTTAGTGGTGGATTTTCTGGTTCAAGAAAAAGACCTGAAGACTTAAGAAGAGGAAAAGATATTGAAGTTTTGATTAGTCTTGATTTGGAATCAATTTTAAATAATCAAGAAAAAGAGATAACTATTAATAAGCAATCTGTTTGTTCAAGATGTAATGGTAGCGGAGCTGAACCAGGAACAAAAAGCAAAGAATGTTTTACCTGTAGAGGAACTGGTGTAGTTCAAGAAATAAGAAAGACCTTTTTAGGTACTTTTACTCAACAAACAATATGTCCTGATTGCCATGGAGAAGGATTTAAACCAGAAAAGCCGTGTAATGTTTGTCATGGAGAAGGAAGAGTTAAAAAAGAAGAAAAAATTAAAATAAATATTCCTGCTGGTGTTGACAACAACCAGATAATTAAGGTAAAAGGAAAAGGTGAGGCAGGAAAAAGAGGTGGAGAATCTGGAGACTTATATATAAGAATAGAAGTTAAACCTCATAAAATTTTCCAGCGATCAGGAGATGATATTTATATCAAAGAAAATATCACTTTTTCTCAAGCTGTATTAGGAGATAAGATTAAAATTCCTACTTTAGAGGGAGAAAAAATAATAGTAAAAGTTCCAGAAAAAACTGAATCAGGAAAGATATTAAAAATATCTAGAAGAGGAATACCTCATTTTTCTTCAATAGGAAGAGGAAACCTTTATTTACAGTTAAACATTCAAATTCCTGATAAACTTACAAAAAGCCAGAAAGAAACTTTAGAAAAATTAAAAAAGGAGGGATTATAACCCTCACTTGCCCCAATAGCTCAGTTGGTAGAGCAACAACCTTTTAAGTTGAAGGTCACAGGTTCGAGTCCTGTTTGGGGCACATTACTTTTATCGCCTTGCCATTAATTAATGCATCGGCGATTTTTTTATTAGCTGAAGAAAGTATTCTTTGGTAAGTACTTTGAGATGTGTTCATTTCTTTAGCACCATCATTTTGTTCCATATTTTCAATATAGCGTAATCTATAAGCTTCTAATTCTTCTATGTTTATTTCAACAACATCAAGAAATCTCACGAATTGCATTTAATTCTTCTTCAAGAATCTTTTGCTCTTCTTCTAAAGCAGTTAATTCATTTCTTGGAGAAATAAATCTTCTTCTTCCACAGCATCCAAATCCTCTTCCTGTCATTGGACCAGCGCCCATAGGACCAGTTCCGTCAAATCTTGGCATATATTTTTATATTATTCTAACTCTTCCGACCTTTATGTATTGATTATGTACCCATAACTAATCGACGTCAAGGGGCTTAAGTGTTATTATAAGAAAGAGGAAATATTTGTTGCTCTTTTTTATTTCAAAAAAACACTCTATTAAAATAATAGAGTGTATTTTTTAAACTTTATAAAGTTATTGAAATTAATTAATCAATATAAAGTTTATCTTATAGAATAGGTGATTGTCACTGTTGAAGTAATTTTATTTTCTCCTGTTTCAATCGTTGGAGCAGCAATTGAGCTACTTAATTGTTTTTCAAGTTTTACTACTTCGTCATAAGCAACTCTTAATGGAACGTATCCCCCTGAATTTTCAGAAAAGCTTACTACTCTAACCATTTTAATGCCTAATAATTTTTCTAATTCTTTAGCTTTTTCTTTAGCATTTTG
>JAQUUL010000023.1 GCA_028693895.1 Minisyncoccota bacterium | reverse complement strand
TCTCTGATTTAATTCTTGAATCTTTTGCTCTTTCTTCTACTCCTGAAATGGACACTATTAGTAGTCCCGAAAGGATACCGATAATGGTGATAACGATTAATAGCTCTATCAAAGTGAAAGCTTTAGACAATTTATGATTGTTTTTAATTGATTGAGGGATAATGAACATAGTTCTATTTTATCAAGATTGAGACTTAAGTCAAGCTTCTATGAATCAACTAATATCATGTTTTGAATAATTCCTAATGCTAAAAAAGAAAATACAATGTTACTTCCTCCATAACTTACTAATGGCAAAGGAAGTCCTATAATCGGGAAAATCCCTAAATTCATTCCTATGTTAATAACCATTTGAATAAATATACTAATTGATAATCCTGCTGCAAAAAATCTAGTAAAATTGGACCTTGCATTTAATGCTACCCTTAATATTCTCCAAAATAATATTCCAAATAAGCTTAAAAGAGCAGTCACACCAATTAATCCCATTTCTTCAGCGACAACAGAAAAGATAAAGTCTGTTTCTGGTTCTGGAAGAAAACCATTTTGAACTTGAGAGCCCTCTCCTATTCCCTTTCCTAAGATTCCACCTGAGCCAATAGCAATTAACGCTTGATTTTTGTTCCAATCTGCACCTAATGGATCTTCTTGAGGATTAAGAAAGCTTAACATTCTATCTTTTTGATAATCTTCAATTAAAAAAGACCAAACAAAAGAAAGAGCAATAATTCCTGCTAAACAAAGCAGTAAAAAATCTTTAATTTTTATTCCAGAAACTAATAATATCCCAACCCAAATTGCAACAAGAATAATTACAGATCCAAATTCTGGCTGAAAGAAAATTAAAATCGAAGGAATAAATACATATATTCCAGATAAAATAATGTGCCCTACTTTATACATTTCAATATGCCTACGACTAAAATATTTTGCCAATAATATTATTAAAATTATCTTTGTTAATTCAATTGGATTAAAAGAAATAGGTCCAATTTTATACCAAGACCTAATTCCCCTTATTTCTGGAGCAAAAAAGAACACTCCTAATAAGGTAATAATGCAAAAGAAATAGAGAGTTAAAATTAAAGAAGAGTTTTCCCTAATTATTCTATTATCAAGAAGGCTCATCAAAAACATTATAAAGATAGCAACCGCAAAAAAGATTATTTGTTTATAGAAATCAGAAAAATCGTCCGAAGAAAGACAGACACTATATATTGAAATTATTCCTATGATTGAAAGAGCAGAAGCACTGAATATTAAAAGGAAATCAAGTTTTTTAATGTGATTTATAATATTCATTGATTTATCATTTTAATAAATTCATTTTCATTAATAATTTTCAATCCAATCTCTAACGCTTTATCATATTTTTGCCCTGGATTTTCTCCTACTATAACATAGTCTATATTTTTAGAAATTGAATTAGAAACATTTCCACCTAAAGAAATTATTCTTTCTCTTGCCAGCTCTCTGCTTAAACTTTGCATTGTTCCTGTTAAAACAAATACCTTATCACTAAATATATTTTTAATTGTTTCCTCTTTATAATAAACAACTCCTTCTTTTTCTAACTTTTCAAGGAAAAGATTATTTTCTTTATCATTAAACCATTCAAAAATTGATTTTGCTACAATAGGCCCAATATCATTAATCTGCTCTAACTCTTCTACATTCGCTTGTTTAATCTCTTCAATAGAATTAAATCTTTTAGCTAAATCATAAGATGTTTTTTGCCCAACATTTCTAATTCCTAAAGAATATATAAACCTTGAAAAAGGAATACTCTTCTTGTTTTGAATATTTTCTATAATTTTTTGAGCTGATTTTTCAGCAAATCTTTCCAATGGTAAAATGTCCCCCTCTTTTAAAGTAAATAAATCTGAGGGTAAAGATAATAATCCTTCTTCTAAAAATTTCTCCAATATTTTCGGTCCTACACCCTCTATATCAAACGCTCCCCGGCTAACAAAATGCTTAAACCAACCAATCTTTCTCTTAAAGCAATTATTATTCGGACACCTCCAAACAACTTCTTGTTCTGGCTTTACTAATTCACAATTACAAGAAGGACATATTTTAGGCATTACAAATTCTTTTTCTTTACCTGTCCTTAATTCAGGAAAAACTTTCATCACTTCAGGAATAACATCTCCTGCCCTACCAACTACTGCAGTATCTCCTATTTTTAATCCTAATCTTTCAATTTCTTTTTCATTATGTAATGTTGCACGAGAAATAACAGCTCCATTAATTGTTACTGGTTTTAAAATTGCAACAGGAGTAATTGCCCCTGTTCTTCCAACTTGAATTTCAATATCTTCAATTATTGTAACTGCTTCTTTCAAAGGAAATTTCAATGCTATCCCCCCTCTTGGAGACTTTCCTGTTGTGCCTAATTTTTTAAAGATATTATTATTATTTATTAAAACAACCAAACCATCTATTTCATAAGGAAGACTATCTCTATTTTCTTGCCAATAATTATAGAAGTCAAAAACTTCATCCATATTCTTACAAAGCTTATTGTATTTATTATTTGTTTTAAATCCAAATTCTTTTAATAAGCTATGCTCTTCTTCGTGGGTTTTCTGCCCTAAATCAGTAACTATGCTATATATATCAGCATCTAATTTTCTTTCTGATGTTATTTTAGAATCAAGTTGTCTTATTGACCCTGCTGCTAAATTTCTTGGATTAGCATAAGGGGTAAAACCGTTAGCAACTCTTTCTTTATTAGCACCCTCAAATTCTTTTTTATTTATTACTGCTTCCCCTCTTACAATTAATTTATCCATAAAGCTTATTTTCAAAGGAATAGATTCAATAGTTTTAATGTTTTGCGTAACATTTTCACCTACTCTTCCATCTCCTCTTGTTGAACCCAATACAAGTATTCCATTTTCATATGTTAATTCTATTGCTAAACCATCTAATTTAGGCTCACAATAATATTCAATATAATCATCATCACTTAAAAGTTTTTTATTTCTTTTTTCCCAGTTATCCATATCTTCCCTTGAAAACGCATCGTTAAAAGAATACATAATTTGATTCCTTTTAACTTTTTCAAAAAAATCTAAAGGCTTTCCCCCTATTCTCTGGGTTGGAGAATCAGAAGTTATATACTGAGGAAATTTTAATTCTAAATCAAAAAGTTCTTTTTTAAGAGAATCTAAAGCTGACTCAGATATCTCTTCTTTGTCTAAAACATGATAAAGATAACGATGATGATTAATCAGGTTTTTTAATTTTTCAATTCTGTTTTTAACATCTTCGTTCATTAGTAAGAAACTTCAATTTTCTTTTTAGATCCATTATATGTTCCTAAAGATGTAATAATTGTTCCCTCGTTAAAACAATTTCCCCAACTTGGTGGGATTATTACAACTTCGTAACTTCCTCCTTCAAAAGTATCTGAAAAATTACTACAGCTACCTAATGTTTGAATAGAATAAAGCGCTCTTTCTATTCCTGTATCGGCAATATAGAAAGCTTTAATTGCATCATCTGCCCCACCTGATATTTTTCCTCCACCAACAATAATTACTGATAACCCTAAAGAAACTGACATAAGGACAGACATAATAATTACTATTAAAAAAAGTGATACTCCTCTTTGATTTTTCATAAGTCTAATTCTCTTTTAGATACTGTTGTTTGTAATTTTATTGAAGATGAGTCTTTTGTCATACTTACCAATGTTGTTATTCTTGTCTGATATTCATTTCCGTTTCCAATCACAAAAAAGGAAAGATTACTTGTAATAATTGACGATGATGTTAATGGAACTGCTAAACCAAAAGCAAAAGAAGTGTTATCCGTAGAAATTTTTTCCTTAATCATATTATCCTCTAAAAAAAACTCTCGACATTTATATGTTGCGCTATTGCTATCATAGGAAAGGAATCTAATGCTATTTGTTCCAATGCTATAATTTGAAACTGAACCTACACAATCTCCTGTCTCATCTTTTATTGCCATTCTAATTTTACTGGTCATATATTCAGTAACATAATTTGATTCTTCAGTAACTACCTGCGTATTTATAATTCTATTTTGTGTTTTTATAGCAACAATAAAAATATTAACCAACAATATTGATATAATTCCAAATATAGCAATAGAAACCAATGTTTCTACTAACGTCATTCCATTTTGATTTTTAATTATTTTTTTCATTACCAGTTATATATTTTTGAATATAATTCGTATCCATTTCCTTCCCAGTAAATATCTACTCTAATATGAAGTTCATTAACATTTGTTGGGGTTATAGTTACTCTTCTTTTGTAATAGGTTTTAATATCTCCTGATTGAGGCAAGTCAATATATTTATAATATCCCGTTCCATTTTCAATATATAAAAATCTTCCATCTCCTGTCCATGGAGATAAATATAGATCATCATACCCTATTTCGCACCCAGCATAACATTCTGTAAGTCCAGCATTCCAATTTAATCCATTAATTTTATTATAATCTCTAATATTCTTGACTATTTCTATTGCTTCCTGCCCAAGATTGGCTGCCACTGAAACATCTCTTATGTATTGCGATTGTTCAGAAAATTTAGACACAAAAGAAAATATACCAAGAATACCAATTCCTACAATTAGAACAGCAACAATCATTTCAATTAAAGTAAATCCTTTATTATTCATATTTAATAATTTCAATCCTTCCCGAATTATTTACTTGTATAATTCTCTTTTCGGTCTCATCTTCAATCAAAGTTATTGCAATAAACGCTTCCCTGCCAATCATATCATTTTCAATATATGTTAATGGTTCAGGAGGAACAAAAGATATGCTAATAGAATAAACTGTTTCTAAATTATTCTTAATGCTTTCAATTATTATTTCATCAGGAAGTTCAATTGTTTCTATTGTTTCATCCCCTGTATCGTAATAATAATTTGTATTGTTATTTTTGTAAACAAAATAGTTATTGTTATTTTTGTCAAAACAAACTCCATACCCATTAGTATCTACTCCTCCGTCAACTGCTGACAATGATTTTTGTTGTGTTAACCTAATATCCTGTGATATTTTTTGAGCAGTTCTTTCTAATAAAAACTTATCTCCTGAAGCACTATAATTAACTAAAACAATAGTAGACATTGTCCCTATTATAAAAATAATCACCAAAAGCTCTATTAATGTAAATCCTTTATTATTCATTTAATTAAAGATAAATACCAATTAATAATATTGCTTCCCCAGAAAATAGCAATAAATGATCCTGCTAATAAAAATGGAGCAAAAGGAACCTCGGATTTAATTTTCTTTTTCTGAAAAATTACCATTATTAACCCTATTATAGCACCAAATAGAAATCCTAAAAAGATACCTACGATAATATTAGGATAACCAAGAACAAGTCCAAGAAAGAAAGCAAGTTTCACATCTCCAAAACCCATTGCCATCCCCTTTGAAAAAAACCAAATTAAAAAGAAAAATAATGAAGCACAAATTGCTGAAATAAAATAATTAATTTCTATTCCTAAATAAATAATCCAAATAAGAGAAACTAATATTCCCGAAAAAACAAAACTGTCAGGAATTATATAATGCTTCAAGTCAAAAATAAAAATAGCTATAAACAAAGCCATTATAACCATCAAGAAAAATAATTCAGCAGTTAATCCAACTTGAATAAAAACAAAAGAAAACAATAACCCTGTAATAATTTCTACCAAAGGATATTGAAATGATATTTTTTCACCACAATAACGGCACCTTCCTTTTAAGAAAATAAAACTAAACAAAGGAAATAGGTCCCAAAAATTCAAATCATGATTACATTTAGGACAATAAGATTTATTAAAAAGAAAGCTTTCCTCCTTATATGTTCTCCATATAACACAATTAAGGAAGCTTCCAATTATTAATCCAAAAATGAAAACAAATAATAATTCTATCATTCTTAATATCTTACCATAATCAATAAAAAAAACCACCCTTTCGGGTGGCAATTTTATTTACATCTATAATCTTCCCCACAACCACTACTCAAATTTAAATATCCATTATTATCCATACACCACTTTCTTTCTTCTGATATTCCTTTAGAAATACAATAATTGTCTGCATTAATTTTAATCATTAAATTTCCTGGAATTTGATTTACTATATTACTACATAATATATGTCCATTCCCTACTCCCATAAAAAAGTTCTCATTTAATTCACAAAAACTATTACTCACCACCCCTTCACTGTAATACCCCTTACTTTCCTTAAAGTTTTCGGCAATCTCTTTTAGTTGAAGCATACTAACTTTAATATTTTCATCTTCCACCGTATATGTTTCTATCTTATCTTTTGATAATAAAAAGAATAAGGAAATAACTAAAGCACTAATA
>JAQUUL010000022.1 GCA_028693895.1 Minisyncoccota bacterium | reverse complement strand
ATGAAGATTTGTATCTCCTGGAGATATCGAAGAAATACAAACATAATCATCTCCTAGGGTTGAACAATCACTAGCATAAGAACAAGTTATTGTTTTTAGTATTGCTGATAAACAGGAATGGTTAGAATAATATCCTTGAGTATTTTTTTCAACATGGGCATTTGTTTCTCCGCTTAAATTCAAAATAGAAGTTCCTCCTGAACAGCTGTTTGTAAGACTTGTTCCTTCACAACAAACCTTATATGGATAATTTGATTGAGATGCTAATTCTGCATGACCGCCTGAAAGACTATATATATTCAAAATACTTGCTGATTGAATTGAAGAATCTGATTGATTTGCCTCAGAAACTGCACATGTTTCTGCAAAAGGAATAATTGTACATGCAAGATAATTAGATTCATAATATGCTAAACAAGAAGAGGCTTCTCCCCCATTTTCACCAACACAATTCCATGACCATGCTGAATCTGTTTCACTATAATTTAATGTTGTTGACGAACCTGAAGAACATAATCCTACTTCTGGAGCGGTAGAAAATGATTCTAAATTTGACGCACCACACACTCCACCAACTGGATACAATGTGCTAAATTCATTAGAGGAACAATTGTATTCATATATAGAATTATCAGATAAGAGGGTTGATATTTTACAATCTGATCCATCAGAAGACAAGTAGGTATAAGTGCCTCCATCGGTGGGGGTCGGCAATGAATTAATGTATGAAGAAAGAGCAGATGATAATGATTCTGGACAATCTACACCAATACTACAATTAGCAATAGGAACAGAGTTATAATTATCACTTCTATATCCAATAATTCCATTCTTAAGTATTTCTATGTCTGATTTTTTCTTAACATCTTGAGCAACATCTTCACTTCCACGCATTTGCATTATTACAAATCCTGAAAGTGTTCCTATAATTGATATAGTTACAATTATTTCTATAAGTGAAAAACCTTTTTTATACATGTTGATTTATAATTATATTATTTAATGTTATTTTACCATTATAAAAAGTCTTGTCAATAAAATTTGAGCCAGAGGCGAGAATCGAACTCGCAATCTCCTCTTTACGAAAGAATTGCTTTACCATTAAGCTACTCTGGCAAACCCTGAATCCAATTAATAATTTTTTCAAAAAAATTATATTCTTTTTCTTCTTCATTAACCATCTCTGAACTTTCTTTTTTAATAATATAGACTATTTCCCCCGGTTTTTGCATATTTAAATCTTCTCTAGCAACCCTTTCTAAATACTCTTCGCTATATGTTTCTCCTAGGGTAAAATTAAGAAGATCTCTTTGTTTTATCAAATTATCTAATTCTTGATTCACTGCTTCTAACTCTTTTTCATTATCTATTCTTTTTTGAAAGATATTAAAACAAGAAATTAATAAAATAATAAATATCGTAGTTGAAAGAAAAATATAAAACCATTTTAATATATTTTTTTTATTCAAATTGAATTTTTTTCTATTTTTTGCTACCATATTTTTATGAATAAAGACTCTAAAAAATTTAGAATAATTTGGATAATTTTAGTCTCACTAATTGCCATCTCTATGATTGCATCTTTAGTTGGTCCAGCATTATTCTAATTGCTAAAAACTTTTAAGAAAACTTCTGTGGGAATTTTTAATCTTCCCCTATCTTTCATTTCCTTTTTTCCTTTTTTTTGCTTTTCTAAAAGCTTTCTTTTTCTTGTATAATCTCCACCATACAAAGGAGCAAGAACATCTTTTCTTCTTGCACTAATAGTTTCCCTTGCAACAAATTTTCCTCCAACCTTAGCTTGAATAGCAACGGCAAACATCTGAGGAGGCAACACTTCTTTTAGTCTTTCAACTATTCTCCTTCCTTCAAAATTAACCTTGGTTTTAGGTATTATTCTGGCAAAAGCATCTTCTTCTCTGCCTGCAATCATAATTTCTAATTTAGCTAATTCAGCTTTTCTATACCCTGTTTCTTTATATGTCATAGAAGCATAGCCTTGCGTTACATTCAAAAGATTTTCATAAAATACTCCGATTATTTCTCTTAAAGGAGTTTCATATACAATTAAATACCTATCTTTACCAAAAGGTCTTGAATCAATATGATTACCATCAATACTTGAAAGTAGATCAAAAACTCTACCCAAGTATGCTTCCCCTATTATCAATGTTAATTCTGTCCAAGGTTCATAGTGCTCCTTAAATGAATCTGACCAATTATTTGGATTGTATATCATTATTTCATTATTCTTTGAATCAATCGCTTTATAACAAACTTGTGGAGCACCTATAACAAGATCTAAATTAAATTCTCTTTTTAATCTTTCCATAGTAATCTCAGTATGTAATGTTCCTAAAAAACCACATAAAAAACCTCTTCCAAACGCTTGAAAATTTTGATTTTGATAAAAAAGAGCTGAATCATTTAATTTTAATTTTGATAAAGCAACTGTTAGTGTTTCAAAGTCATTTTGATCTTGAGGATACATTGAAATAAATATTTTTGGTTCAGGATCCTTATATCCCGACAAAGGCTCTAACTTAAAATCATTTCCTAAAACAACTGTATCTCCTATTTTAATTTTTTCTGGGTCTTTTATTCCCGTTGCTATAAATCCAATTTCTCCTGCTTTTAATTCCTCAATTGGTTTCATATCAGGACTAAACACTCCCAATTCCTTTGCTACGCCACCTGCTTTTGCATTAAGAAGACTAATTCTATCATTTTTTTTAATCTTTCCTTCAATAACACGAATACAAGAAATAACTCCTAAAAATGAATCGTATTGAGAATCAAATATAAGGGCACGAAAAGGTTTTTCATAATCCTTATCAGGAGATTTTACTTCTTTAATTACCCTATCTAATAAAACTTCGACATTTTCTCCAGTTTTAGCAGAGATAGACATAATTTCATTTTCAGATATTTCTAAAAAATCTGCTATTTCTTTTTTAACTTCGGCAGTCCTTGCCTGAGGCGAATCAATCTTGTTCACCACGGGAATAATTGTCAAACCTTCTTTACGAGCAAGTTCTAAATTAGTAATTGTTTGTGCTTGAATTCCTTTTGTCGCATCCACTAAAAGAATTGCTCCTTCAACAGCTGCTAAACTTCTTGAAACCTCATAATTAAAATCAATGTGCCCAGGAGTATCGATTAAATTAAGCATTACTTCTTTATAATTCATTTTCACGGGTGTCATTTTAATCGTAATACCCTTTTCTCTTTCTAAATCCATTCCATCTAAATACTGAGATTTCATTTTTTCTTTTTCGACTGTTTTTGTAATTTCTAAAAACCTATCAGCAAGAGTTGATTTTCCATGATCAATATGACTTATAATAACAAAATTTCTAATTTCCATTTTTAATAAATAATCTTTTAACAGCATCAATTTCTGACATCTTTAATGCTATTGTTAATATGGCATAAAAAACTAAAGATGCAAGCGTAACTATTGTAAAGTTAACAACCGAAGAATTAATTGATACCTTTAATAATTCTAATAAGTAAATAGCAAATATTCCCATTAGAGTAGAAGCTCCCGCAACTTTTATAAAAGTTGTATATATATTTCTAAAATTTAATTCTTTAATTTTTTTCTTAAAGAAAAATAAAAGTAAAATAAATTCGAATAGCAACCCTACATTAAATGCTAATACAAGTCCCAAGACAGAAAAATTAATTGCTCCACTAATTCCCATCAAATTTTTAATTGTGTCTGTTAATAAATTATCTCCTGAAAAAATCCCAACAAATAAAAATGACAAATATACATTAAGTAAAACAAAAAATATAGCGATTATAGTTGGCGTAATAGTATCTTTTAGGCTGAAGAAGCCTCTCAATATTATTGGAACTAAACATTGAGCAAATGTGCTTATAAAAAATAATCCTAATGCTGCGGCAGTAATTTCAGCCGCAACAGAAGTAAAGCTTCCTGTTCTCAAGACTATATCAATAATTTCATTTCTTAATACAAAAATTAAAACTCCTACTGGAAAAGAAATATACAAAACTTCATTAAATAATTTTACAAATCTCTGACAAAAATCATTTACTTTTCCTTCTATCCATAATTTAGATAGTAAAGGAAAAGATACTGTTGCAAAAGAGACGCCAATAATTCCGATTGGCAAGTATCTTAAATTATTAGAAAGATTAAAAATTGAAATAGCACCTGCCCCTATTCCTGAAGCAATAAAAGTTATTACTATAAAATTAATCTGTGAAGAAGATGAGGCAATTGCTCTTGGTAAAATTAAACTTAAAAACTCTCTTAATTTTGAATCCTTAAAATCAACAATAAACTTATACCTATATCCAGATTTTATCGCCGAAGGTAATTGTATTAATAGATGTAAAAATGAACCTAAGATAACACCAAATCCAACTCCAAATATTCCCCAATAAGGAACTAAGAAAATCACACCAAATATAATTCCTAAATTATAAATAATAGGAGCTAAAGAATATGCAAGAAAACGATTAAAATAATTAAGGATTGTTGAAAATATTGACGATAATCCAAAAAAGAAAACACTAATAAATATTATTCTAGTTAAGTCTATTGTTTTTTGTATTGCTTCTGGACTAAACCCAGAAACCATTGAAGATATAATCTGTGGAGTAAATATAAAAAATAATAATCCTGAGAAAATAAATAAAATTATAAATATATTTATGAGATTATTAATAAAGTCCCAACTTTTTTCTTTATTTTTATTATAAATATCAGAAAATAATGGAAGAAGTGAAACAATCACTCCCCCAGCAAAAATAATACTATAAATTAAATCAGGTATCTTAAATGCAGCAAAATAAATATCTAAATCAACTGAAACACCAAAAGACCCAGCTAACAATCTATCTCTTACCACTCCTAATAATCGACTAAAAAGAATTGCTATGGCTAAAATACTTACTGCACCTCCGATAGTTTTTTGTTTACTACTTAAGAACATACTTATATAATACCTTAAATACAAGAGAATTTAAACATTGACGATAATTAAATAATGTTTTAAAATAAAGTGCCTTAACAAGTTGAGTAATCGCCTCGTAAGAGGAGGAAAGTCCGAACTTCCATTCCTGAATAAGGTCTAAAAGGTAGCGGGTAACCCCCGTCATTCGTGAGAAAGAGGTGCGAACAGAGACGCTTAATCCGAAAGGAAAAAGTACCCTTCGGGGTAAGCCTTAAAAGTAATTTTAAGGGTGAAACGGCTAAATCCTTACCTGGAAGCAAGAACAAACTCTCGCAAGAGAGAAAAAGTAGTTCGCTTGAGCTAAGAAGCAATTCTTATGCCAGATAGATGATTACATAAAACAGAATTCGGCTTATAGGCTTGTTAAGGTATAAAAAAACCGCCCGAAGGCGGTCTTTTTAATTTTACTAGTAATTTTTTAGAACAATTTTTAATGGAAGACTAAAGAAAACTTTTGAGTCAATTATGGAAAAAGAATATATATTAGCTTTTAATGGTTCATTTAAGATTAAATCATCTTCTGGTTTTTCACTAGTTATATTATTAGTATTATATCCCATAAAAAAAGTTCCCTTATTAAAATATACATTTCCATTATTATCTGTCTCTAATTGATTGATATGACTCATACTAATATTGCTTACCCATTTCTTTCTCCATAAAACAGACCCGTCTTCAATATTCAAACCATAAAGACAAAATGTCATAAAGGCGGTGTCACTGATTGAATCATTCTGCCAAAGATAGATTTGATTATTATCTATATTAATAATATTTCCATTACTAATTTTCTTCCATAAAATATTATTGACACCTTCAGAAAAAAGAATTAACGAATCATATTCTTTATTGTCTTTATTAAAATATTGATGGTCAACGCTAATTAAAATTTTATCATCAGGAGTAATTTTAATTTTCTTAATTCGTGTAATTTTATCTTTTTCCTCTGAATACTCTTCATGATAATCAACATCTATTATTTTTTCACTAATAGCATTAGAAGGTAAATTAATTTTAATCAAGCGATTGATAATAGAAAAATATAGATTATCATTGCTATCTATAGTTAAGCTTTGAAGATTTTCTTTAGGCGCAAAACTATAAACTATATTAGACAATGGTTCAGAAAATTTATCTTCAATTGAATATATCTTATAATTTCCTGATAAATTAGCAACAAAATAAATTTTTCCTGATGAATCAATTGTAAAAGTACCACCTGATATTTCTCCAAGTCCATCTTTTTTCCATTTTAATTCACCTTTTGGACTTAATGCTTTAATACTATACGAATCATGAAGATATATTGTTCCGTCTTCTCCCAACGACATGATATTACAAAATTTCTCACATTTATAGCTCCACATTATTTCATTCCCTTCCATTGAAAAAATATGTCTTGCTCCAGATTTTCTTGCACTAAAATATATTTTATCATTTTCGTCTATCAATAATGGAGATGACATTATTTCAAGATTATTTTCCATTATTATATCTTCGGACAAAAAATTATTTATACTATTAGAAAAATTAGATTTAGAATAAATAGATGATATTTTATGATGAGAAGGAAATGTTTTAAATGAGACTTTATCAGAAAATTCAGATTTATTATTATCACTATCAATAGCTTGGATAATAAAATAATAATCTTTATCGTAATAAAGATTATCTAATTCTAACACATTAAGACCATCAATATTTTCAATATTGGCATCATCTAAAACATTAAAATCACCTTCACTAATCAATGAAAATCTAACCTCATAATTAATATCTTCAGGCAAAGAATCATCATCTTCAGGTGTTGCCCATGTTAATGTTATTGAATTACTTAATCCAGTAATTTGAATATCTTCTATTTTTTGAGGAGGAAACTTTGCTTTTGCTCCAGGACTTTGCTCCTGCAATTCAAAATCATTAAAATTATTATCCGTATCTCTATACTTTACTCCATCTAATTTTCTACCAAAAGATTCGTTATTATTTCCAATAACTAAAGATTTTTCTTCTTTTACAGGAAAATCATTGTCACCCCAACCAACAACATCTACTTTTAATTGTCTTGCTAACTCTACAGTCAGATCTTCTTCTGCTAGTTCATTTAAAAATACTCCCACCGAACCATCTGAATTACCTAATAATTGAGAAGAATAAGGAAGTCCATCTTGCTTTAAAACAATAAAATCACTTTCAATATTCCCATGAACTAATATTAAATAATAACTTTTAGGAGGGATTGTCTCTCCTAAAGGAAAATCCCATTTATAATATGGATTGTTCCAATCATAATTATAATTCCCTTCTTCATCTTTTGATGTAGAAAAATATGCAAGATAATAACAACTTTCTTCGTTGCACAGTTCTATTTCTTCGTCACTTTGATTAAATAGTTCAACATACTCTAAACCATCTATTCCATTTGTTTGTATCTCTGAAATTACAAGAAAATCATTAATATTATCTTCTTCGATAACATCATCTATTATTTCCTCCTGGATGGAATTCTCTGCTTTAGGAGTACCCAAAAATTCTCCGAAATAAGTGTGCCAAGATAAATCACTTCCTCTTTCCATAGTCTTCTTGGTATCATTATCTCCTGCAGGCCAACTAGGTTCTGCTAAAACCTCGTCAATTAAGTTGCAATTATTA
>JAQUUL010000003.1 GCA_028693895.1 Minisyncoccota bacterium | reverse complement strand
TTACTACTTCGTCATAAGCAACTCTTAATGGAACGTATCCCCCTGAATTTTCAGAAAAGCTTACTACTCTAACCATTTTAATGCCTAATAATTTTTCTAATTCTTTAGCTTTTTCTTTAGCATTTTGAATAGCAATTTCTTTTGCACTTGCTTTAGCTTCTTCATCATCATCAACTATAAATGATAAACTACTTATATCGTTAGCACCTTTTGATGTTGCATTAGAAATTATTGTTCCTATTTTAGATAAATCTCTAATCTTAACATTAACTGACTGACTTACCTCATAACCTGCTAAAGTTCTTTTTCCTGTATCATTATTCCATTCATATCTTGGATTGATATTATATCCTGTTGTCTTAATATCTTTACTTTCAACCCCCTCACTTTTTATATATTCTATAACTTCATTCATCTTTTGACTATTTTCATCGGTTGCAACTGAAACATTTCTATTTTCAGTTTGAACAGAAATAGTTATTAATCCAACATCGGGAGTAACATAAACCTCTCCTAATCCTGAAACAGAAATAAGATTATTGTTTGCTTCTGTTTTTTCATTAATTAAAACAGCTACAAAAACAATAATTACAATCATTAACACAAAAGAAAGAATTTGAAAAAATTTGTTTTCTAATATTTGCATATATTTTTTTATTATTATTTATTATTTACTTCTGAATGGACAAGAACATCATTTCTAGTATCAAAATAGAATAATGTTCTTGTTTCTTGTTCGACCATTTCATATACTTTAACATCTTGGCCAGCCCATTCATCTAAACCAAGATTATTAACATTAATATTTTTTTCAAGATTAACAGCCATATTGCCACTATTAGTAGGGGAAATAAATATAAAAACAATTAACAAGCACGAAAAAGACAATGAGCCAAAAATAAGTCTCCAATCCCAATAATCTTTTCTTTCATTAAAATAATCTCTAGACAATAACAAATTTCTTAATTCTTCTTTGTGGTTGCCAAAAGATATATCTTTATTATTTATTTTTTTAAATATTTCTTCAATTTCCATAATTAATAAAATTAACGGCGTCATTCTTTAACACAATTTCTAATTCTTCTATTGCTCTTTTAGCATAAACTCTAATTGTTGACTCATTCTTTCTTAAAATAATTGATATTTCATTATATGGTAATTCCTCAAAATACCTTAGATGTAAAATATCTTGATATATTGGTTTTAATTGCTTTATCGCTTTATTCAATATTAATAAATATTTATCATTGTCTACCTTTTTTTCTATTTCTATTGAAGCTTTATTATTATCGCTTAAATTAAAATATATTTCTGGGTCATCAATTATTAACTTATATCTATTTTGTTTTCTAAAATATTGATTTGTTTCGTTAGTAGCAATTTTAAATATCCAAGCATTGAAATTTTTCCATCTGAAATTATCTATATTATCTAAAACCTTAAGAAAAACGTTAGAGGTTATATCTTTACTATATTCAACATCAAGTGTTCTTCTAAAAACATATTTAAGAATTTTATCATAATATAAATCAAATAACTTTTGAAAAGCATCTTTGTCTTTGTTTTTTATTCTTAAAATTATATCTTTAAGTTCGTCTTCCTCCATCAATATATATAATACACTAAAATCAATTTTGTTACATTAGTTGAAAAAAGATATTAAATGAAATATTATTAATTTATGAATTTTTATATTAAAACATACGGTTGTAAGCTAAATCAAGCTGATTCAGAAATTATGAGAGAGATATTATTGAAGAAACACAAAGAAACTTCTATAGAGGATGCTGATTTTGTTGTAATTAATACTTGCGGAGTAGTAGAAAAAACAGAAAGAAAGATATTAAAAGAATCAAAAAAATTAAAAGATAAAGGAAAAAGAATCATTATTTCAGGATGCCTACCTAAAATATCATTAGAAGAATGTAAAAAAGTTGCTGATGCAATTATTGGACCATCAAACATATTACTAATTGAAGAAGCTGTAAAAAGAGATATTATTGAAACAAGGAAAATAAATCTTGATAAATCATCATTACCTTCAAAAATAGTTTCTATCTCTGAAGGATGTTTAGGAAATTGTTCTTACTGTGCTACAAAATTAGCAAGAAAAAAACTCTTTTCTTTTGGAGAAGAAAATATCATAGAAAAGATAAGAAACTTAGTCAATAAAAATATAAAAGAAATTCTATTAACTTCTCAAGATTTATCTATATATGGAATTGATAGAGGGACTTGTTTGTCTAATTTATTAGAAAAAATTATAAAGATTAATGGAAAATTTAAGATAAAATTAGGAATGATGAATCCTAAATATATTGACGATAGACTTTTAAATCTTTATGAATCAGATAAAATTTATAAATTTATACACCTTCCACTTCAATCAGGAGATGATAATTTACTAAAAAAAATGCATAGAGGATATCTATCTTCAGATTTTGAAAATATAGTTAAAAAATTTAGAAAACTTTATAAAGAAAGTATTATTGCTACCGATATAATTGTTGGGCATCCTTTAGAAACAGAGGAATCATTTAATAAAACTATAAAATTAATTAAAAAAATAAAGCCAGAAGTTATTCATATCTTTAAGTTTTCAAGAAGAAAGGGAACTGAGGATTTTGAACTTAAAGATTTGCCAGATAGAATTAAAAAAGAAAGGTCCAGAAAACTTTCTAAATTATTTCAAGAAGAAAATTTAATAAAAAATAAAAAATATATCAATAAGAAGTTTAATGTTCTAATTGTTGAAAAAAGAAATAATAAATATTTAGCAAGAACTGATTCTGGAAGAGCAGTTGTCTTGAATAAAGGAAAAATAGGTGAATATATCAATGTTATAATAAAAGATTGCAAGTGGAACTATTTAATAGCTGATAAATTGTCTTAAAATTAAAAATATGCTATTCTTTAAGCATATGAAAGTTGACTCAAAAATAATTGGACTATTTTTTGTTTTAATTTCTTTTATCGGTGGTTTTTATTTCCATCAATATTTATTTGAAGATTATTACGAAAGGGCATATTCCGATGAAAACATAGATTTTTCTCTTCTTAAAAAAACTCTTGACCATATTTACATTAGCTATATCAATCAAGATAAGATTGATTTAGAAAAAATGACATATGGAGCAATATCAGGAATGGTTAAGGCATTAGATGACCCTTATACTGAATTTTTTGATCCTGAAGGAACAGAAGACCTTCAAGAAACTATAACTGGAAGTTTTGAAGGAATAGGATTACAAATAGCAATAAAAGACAATAAATTAACAGCTATTTCTCCTATAAAAGGAACTCCTGCTGAAAAAGCAGAATTAAAGCCTAAAGATATAATATTAGCAATAAACGGAGAATCAACAATTAATTTATCAATTGATGAAGCAGTAAAAAAAATCAGAGGAGAAAAAGGAACCAATGTTATTTTAACCATAGAAAGGGATGGACATTCTTTTGATATAGAAATCACAAGAGCAATTATTAATGTTCCTACCGTAGAGTGGGAATTAATAGAAACTGAAACAGGGAAGAAAATTGCACATTTAGGATTATATCATTTTTCCAATTCAACCTATCAAGATTTTAAAAAAATATCTTCTGAGATATTAAACTCAAAGGCAGAAGGAATAATTTTAGATTTAAGAAGTAATCCCGGAGGATTAGTAAATCAAGCAATTGATGTTGCTGGATGGTTCTTAAATAAAGAACAAACAGTAATGATTGAAAAAAATAAAGACAATATTGAGTCTGAGATTAAATCATCTGGACCATCTAATTTTAGTCATTATCCGTTAGTTATTTTAATTGACGAAGGAACTGCTTCGGCTGCTGAAATACTTGCTGGAGCAATTAAGGATAATAAAAATACTTTGATTATTGGACAAAAATCTTTTGGAAAAGGAACTGTTCAAAAAGTAATAAGTTTATCAAATAAACTATCTTTAAAACTTACGATTGCGGAGTGGCTAACACCAAATAGAAATAAAATTGATGGAGAAGGAATATTACCAAATATTGAAATTGAATTTGATAATGATAATGATAGTCAATTAGAAAAAGCATTAGAAGAAATTAATAAAATAATATAAATATGAAAATAATATTATTAAAAGATATAAAAGGAGTTGGTAAAAAATTAGATATTAAAGAGGTTTCTTCTGGTTATGCTAGAAACTTTCTTTTACCTAATGGTTTTGCAATAATTGCAGATAAAGATTCTTTGAAAAATTTAGAAGAAAAAAAGAAAATAGAAGAAAAAAAGATTGAAGAAAAGAATAAAGAAAACGAAAAAACTATCAAAGAAATAAATTCTAAAGAAATTAAAATTGAAACAAAAATAGGGGACGAAGGACAACTTTTTGAATCAATAAATGAACAAAAAATATCTGAAAAATTGAAAGAACTTGGTTATAATATTGAAAAAAATCAAATTAAAATTGATAGCCCAATAAAACATATAGGGGAGTATTTAGTTGAGATAAAATTAGGGGAGTTAAGTGGAAAAATTAAGATAATAATTTAAACAAATATATGGCACACTATATTTTTGTTGCAGGAGGGGTAATGTCAAGCGTTGGAAAAGGAGCTGCTACCGCTTCAATTGCAAGAATTCTTCAAGATAAAGGTTTTAGTGTTTCAGCCGTTAAAATTGACCCTTATATCAATGTTGACGCAGGAACAATGAACCCAATAGAACATGGTGAAACTTTTGTTACCGACGACGGAACAGAATGCGATCAAGATTTAGGTAATTATGAAAGATTCTTAAATATAGACTTATCTACTGAAAATTCGATTACTACAGGAAGAGTCTATCAATCAGTTATTCAAAGAGAAAGAAATCTTGAATTTAACGGTAGATGCGTTGAAGTTGTTCCAGATATTCCTAATGAAGTAATTCGCAGAATTGAAAGGGTGGCTAAAAAAGATAAACTAGATTTTGTTGTTATTGAAATAGGTGGAACCGTAGGAGAATATCAAAATCTTTTATTCTTAGAGGCAGCGAGAATGATGAAACTTAAATATCCTAAAAAAGTTCTTTTTGCTTTAGTAACCTATCTTCCAACTATAAAAACAATAGGAGAGATGAAAACAAAACCAACTCAAACATCTTCAAGATTATTAAATGAATCTGGTATTCAAGCAGACTTCATACTTGGAAGAGCAAGTGTTCCATTAGATGAACCTAGAAAAAGAAAGATATCAACATTTTGTAGCGTTGACATTAAAGATGTTATTTCTGCTCCTGATACTGATTCAATATATAAAATACCTCTTAATTTTGAAACAGAAGGATTGGGAGAAAGAATATTAAAGAAGCTAAAACTAAGAACTAAAAAGAAAGGAGGAGAAGATTGGAAAAAACTCATTAAAAGAATTGATGATAAAAACAAAAAAGATATTAGAATTGGTATTGTTGGAAAATACTTTGAAAGCGGAGGTTTTTCTTTAACAGATTCTTACATATCGGTAATAGAAGCTATAAAACATAGCGCATGGGCAAACAACAGAAATCCTGTAATCGAGTGGATATCTGCTGAAACAATTGAAAAAGATAAAAATGCTGTTTCTATACTTAAGAATTACGATGGAATAATTGTTCCTGGTGGTTTTGGATCTCGAGGAACTGAAGGAAAGATTAAAGCAATAGAATATTGCAGAAAGAATAAAATACCTTTCTTAGGATTGTGTTTAGGAATGCAATTAGCCGTTATTGAATTTGCTAGAAATGTTTGCAACATTAAAGATGCTACTTCAACTGAATTTGAACCATCAACTAAAAGCCCATTAATAGATTTAATGGAAGAGCAAAAAGAAGTAATGAAAAATCATAAATATGGTGCAACAATGAGATTAGGATCATGGGATTGTGAAATTAAAAAAGGAACAATTAGTAGTAGAGCTTACAAACAAAATTCAATTTCAGAAAGGCATAGACATAGATATGAATTTAACAATAAATATTTAGATTTGTTAACTTCAAAGGGTCTTGTAATTGGAGGAGTTAATCCCAAAAAGAATCTTGTAGAAATAATTGAATTAAAAGATCATCCATTTTTTATTGCTGTTCAATTCCATCCTGAGCTAAAATCTCGTCCGTTAAACCCACATCCTTTATTTAAGGAATTCATAAAAATAGCAGGGAAATAAAAAAAGAGGAGTAATCCTCTTTTTTATTCTACGTTTACTGTTTTTGCTATTCTTTGAGAACCATCAAAAAGTTTTTTTCTTTTGGTTGTGAAATAGACTTTACCTTCTTTTATTGAATAAAGGGTATTGTCTTTTCCCATTTTTACATTTTTACCCGCAAGAAACTTAGTCCCTCTTTGACGGATAATAATAGAACCAACTTTAGTTTTTTGTCCTTCGAATAATTTAACGCCTAGATACTTAGGGTTTGAATCTCTTCCCAAACGACTTGTACCGGCGGATTTGGTTGTTGCCATTTTTTTGACTCTTTATTAATTTTAATCTAATATATAAGCATTAGATTAATTAATACTTATTATTAATAAGTAGATGCTATCAAAAATAATCAATTTTGTCAAAGAAAAAAGAGATACTATAATTAACATTATTTTATTAGCTTTAATTTGTTCTTTTTTCTTTTCTTTAGGTTGTATATATATTAAAAATCAAAAAAAAGAGCCAATAATAATAACATATGAATATTCTAAAACATGTTGCATTAATTCCTGATGGAAATAGACGTTGGGCGCAAAAAAAAGGACTTTTTACCTTAATGGGGCACCAAAAAGGAGCAGAAACACTAGAAGATATATTAAATACCGTTCTAAGCCTTAAAATACCTTATTTTACCTTTTGGGGAAGTTCTTTAGACAATATTACAAAAAGAACAAAAGAAGAGGTTAGAAACCTTTTTATAGTGTTTGAGGACCAATTCAATAGAGTAATTAACAATGAAGACATACACAAAAACAAGGTTAAGATACAAATAATAGGGAAGTGGAAAGAATATTTTCCTGAATCTACTAAAATAGCTATGGAAAAAGCAATAGATTGCACTAAAGATTATAATAATTTCTTGTTAACCTTTTTAATGGCATACAACGGAACAGATGAAATGATTGATTGTATTAAAAAAATTAAAGGGGAAGTAACAGAAGAAAAAATAAAGGAAAATCTTTGGACAAAAAATCTTCCTGATGTAGATTTTATTATTAGAACTGGCTGTAAAGATGATCCTCATAATTCAACTGGATTTATGATGTGGAAAACATCATACTCTCAATTATATTTCACAAATAAACTTTTCCCTGATTTCAAAGGAAAAGAGTTTGAAAAAGCCATAGAAAATTATTCAGAAAGAGAAAGAAGAAAAGGCTCTTGACAATATATTAATATATTATTATGATATATAAGGTGATTGAAAATGGACAGAGTTATTTACAATCTAAAAAATTTTGGAACAGTAAAAGAGCTTGCAGAAAACGGAAAAATCAGAGAAGCTCTTAATAAAATCGTAGAGATTGAGAAGAAGCTTGATAAGAGAGAAAGGAGTGCTCTTATAAGTATCTTCGCCAATGCCGCTATAAATTATAGCGCCAAAATTGAATGGGATGACATATGTCATCCTTTATTGTTGACAAAAAGGGGTGTAAGGATATATAATCATAAATGTCGTACAATGTAGGTTAAGCGACAATTAATATATGGATAATTCAAATAAGCCCATAATCAAGCATATTCCTGACTTTCTCGATTATTGTGAAATTGAAAAAGGACTATCAGATAATACTCAAAAAAATTATAGCAGATATTTAAAAAAGTTTACTGACTGGCTTTTAATTACAAATAAAAAAGATTTACTTCCTCATCAATTAACTCCTGAAGAAGTTTGGAATTATAGATTATACTTGGCTAGATATAAAGATGAAAAAAATAAGCCATTGTCTAAGCTTACTCAAAATTACTATTTAATTGCCTTAAGAGCCCTTTTAAGCTTTTTCACTGATAAAGATGTTATCTCTTTACCAGCTGATAAGATAAAACTATCTAAAGATGCTCAAAAAGAAAAAACTATAAAGTTCTTAACGCTGGATCAAATAGAAAAATTATTACTTGCTCCTAATATAGAAAACATGAGCGGTTTAAGAGATCGTGCGATACTTGAATCATTATTTTCTACAGGATTAAGAATAGCTGAATTAGTCGCATTGAATAAAGAACAATTTAAGAACATAGAAAACAAAGAAGACCTTGAAATAAGTATTATAGGTAAAGGAAATCATCCTAGAACTGTATATTTCTCAAAAAGAGCATTAGATTGGGTTAAAAATTACCTCAAAACACGCGGAGATGATGAGAAGGCTCTATTTATCAATTATAGGTCTAAAACAGCTTTAGAGGCCCGTTTAACGCCTCGTTCAATAGAAAGAATCGTAAAGAAGTATGCCACATTAGCAAATATTCCTTTTTTTACAACTCCTCACACTTTAAGGCATAGTTATGCAACTGATTTACTTGGACAAGGAGTTGATTTGAGAACAATTCAAGAATTTTTGGGACATAGAAATATTGCCACCACACAAATATATACTCATGTTACTAATAAAAGATTAAGAGATGTTCACAGGCAATTTCATAGCGGAAAAGATATGAAGAATTAAATGTCGCACAATATAATTTTAGAAAACTCTTCTGAATTAAGAGACGCTCCGCCAACTAAAAGACCGTCTGTTATTTCTAAATAATTTGGAGCATTTTGAGAATTAACACTTCCCCCATAAAGAACTTTTCTATCTTTCAAAAAACTTTTTACTTCTTTTACTTTTTCAATTGGTGCACTCTCCCCTGTTCCAATGGCCCATAATGGCTCATAAGCTAAAATGATATTTTCGTCTATATCTTTAATTTGATTATTTAATACCTCAAAAGTATCTTCTCCTTTAGATTCTCCAATACAAACGATTGGGGTTAGACCTGCCCTAACAGCTTCATTAATTTTTTGAATAATTTCTTCATTAGTTTCTTTTAATATATTTCTTCTTTCTGAGTGTCCAATAATAACATAGTTTACACCAAGACTTTTAATCATCTGAGGAGATATTTCTCCAGTAAAAGCACCTTTCTCTTTCCAAAAACAATTCTGGACTCCAAACTTTATTCCTTCGCAAATTAAAGATGAAAGAAATATTGAAGGCGGACAAATAACAACATTTTTTTCTAAAGCATTGTCTTTAATTTTCTCAAATAATTCTTTGGCTTCTTCTATTGTTGGTGGATTACACTTCCAATTTGCTATAATTAATTTATTCATATAATTTTTATTCCTAGACTAATTATTGTAACTATTATACCTGCTATTATTATTCCTAATGATATCAAAGGAAAAGATTTTTTAAAAGGTATATCAAAAAGAAAAGCACATAAAGAACCAGTCCAAGCTCCCGTTACTGGTAATGGAATTGCAACAAAGATAACTAGAAATAACTCTTTAAACTTTTCATACTTTTTTTGATGTTTTCTTCTCGTTCTTGAAAAAAGCCATTCAAAAAATTTATTAAATAGCTTGCTTTTTTGCGAAAGAAACATTGATACTTTATCTAAAAAAAGGAGAATAATTATTGAAGAAAATATATTTCCTAATACTGAAAAAATAAAAGCTGAATTAATAGATAAATTATATTGAAATAAAGCAATTGGAATAGAACCCCTTAATTCAAAAATGGGTGTCATTGCTATTAAAAAAGTTTGCAATTCATAAAACATAATAACATCTTAACATATTTTAAGAATATGAAAAGCGATTATTGAAATAATCGCTTGTTGTGTGACTCTATTTGTCTATCTGCTTTTTCAGCAGACCTGATTCTATAGAATTTGTAATCAGGCATGTTTATTTTTTCTGTTCTTTCGGCATTAATTTCAATACCCAAGATTTCTATTTTTTTAGTCATCTTTTCACCAAAATTATTATATATATTTTTTATTATAATGTCAAAATTATAACTCCATTTTTTGTCACAGCTACCATATCTTCAAAATGAGCAGTAAGAGAATTATCTTCAGTAACATAAGATGTTCCTTTTTTAATAATTTCATCGCTTCCAAGTGAAAGCATCGGTTCTATACAAAAAACCATACCTTCTTTCATTATCTCTCCCCATTTTTTATCTCCATAATTTAATACATCTGGATCTTCATGAAGATTGGAGCCTATACCATGTCCACATAAATCTTTAATAACATTATATCCTTCTTTTGTGGCAAACTTTTCTATTTCTGAACCAATCTGTCCAAATTTATTTCCAGCCTTAACTTGACTAATCCCTCTCTTAAGGGCTTTTTTATTGGCTTTAATTAATCTCTGTATATTAAAATCAACTTCTCCTACAGCATATGTTCTAGCCATATCAGTATGAAAACCATTTTTTAGATTAGGATATTTTTTATAATCTATACTTCCTTCTAAAAAAACATTTAAGGGAAAAAATATTCCAATATCAAGAGTTACTATATCTCCATTTTTTAAAACTCTTTCATCAGGTGTACCATGGACAATCTCTTCGTTAATTGAAAAACAAAGACAAGACGGAAAACCGTCTTGACCTTTAAAGTTAGCTATTCCTCCTGTTTCTTCAATTAGCTTATCTGCTATTTTTTCTATGTCTTTACCACTTATTCCAACAGTAATATATTTACCTAATTTATCTATTACTGACTTTAAGATTTTACCACCCTTAGCCATTAATTCAATTTCTTCTTTTGTTTTAATCGTTATCATTTTCAATAGCTTTTATTATATCGCTATAAACATCATCTACACTTTGTTCTCCGTTTACCCTTATAAGTTTATTGTTGTCTTCGTAATATTTGATAACTTGCCCAACTTCATCGTCAAACCATTCTAATCTTTTTTGAATTCTTTCAGCAGTATCATCTTGTCTTTTTACAAGTTTACTTCCACAGTTAGGACAATTTTCTATATCCTCCATATCTTTTGAAAACATCATAATTTTACCACATTGAGGACAAGTCTTTCTTCTAGTAAGTCTAGAAATAGCTTCTTCGTTAGAAATATCAATAAGAATAATTTTTACTCTTTTATTCCATTCAAACCAATCTAATGCATCATCTAATAACCATGCTTCTTTAATTTTTCTTGGAGAACCATCAATAATAAGACCGTTTTCAATATCTCCACTATTTTTAATATTCTCAAAAGAATCCATCCATAACTTAAATGGAACTGGGGTAGCAATAATACCGCCATTATCTATCACATCAGCAATTTTCTTGCCCGTAAAATCTTCTATCTTTTTTCTATTTCTCAAAAGCTCTCCCGTACCAATAAAATCTAATTTAAGATTATTTTTTAATAAATCTAATTGTGTGCCTTTTCCAGCACCAGACTTACCAAGCAAAATTAAAACTAATGGATTTTTGTTCATCTTTTTTATATTAATTTAATTATATTACAAAAAATAAAAAAATAGAAGAAAAATTCTTCTATCTTTAATAGATATTAAAAATTATGCATCGTACTCTCTCATTTCTAACTGAGAATTAATCTGTCTCATTGTTTCCAAAGCAACAGAAACAATAATGATTAATGCAGTCCCACCAATCATGAAACTAAATTCTTGAATTCCAGTTATTCCTTGAATAATTGAAGGCATCACTGCAATCAATCCTAATGATGTTGCTCCAATTACTAAAACTTTACTTAATATATTCTGTAAAAATTGTGCTGTATTTTCACCTGGTCTAATTCCTGGAATAAAGCCTCCCATCTTTTGTAAATTAGTTGATATACTTTTAGGATCAAATGTAACTGCTGTATAGAAAAATGTAAACATAAACACAAGAATAAAGTATATTGTTCCATATATCCAAGGATTATCTAAAAATCTTGAAACTGCTTCCCATCCTAAGAATGAAGCTAACATTGAAGGAAGCATCAAGAATGAAAGTGCAAATATGATTGGAATAACCCCTGCTGGATTAATATTCAAAGGTAAATAAGTTGAAGCTCCTCCGTACATCTTATTCCCTCTTACTCTTTTAGCATAAGAAATAGGAATATTTCTTCTGCCTTCATTAATTAAAACAACACCAACTATAACTAACAAAGAAAGAGCTACAAATAAGATATATGAGAATATCTGAGTTTGATCAAATGTTATAAACATTTTCTGAATATTGTTTGGAAAATCTGCAACAATACCAGCAAAAATTAAAAGTGAAACACCATTTCCAATTCCTTTTTCAGAAATCAATTCTCCTAGCCACATTAAAATAGTAGAACCAGCAACAATAGATAAAACTGCTGTTATCATTGTAATTGGATCTAGAGTGGTAATAGCTCCTTGAGACTTTAAAAAGAAAATCATACTATATCCTTGAATAAGGGCAAAAGGAACTGCGGCTATTCTACAGTATTGATTAAATTTTTGTCTTCCTGCTTCTCCTTCTTCTTTATATAATTTTTCCATCTGAGGAAAGACCATTGTTAACAATTGGAATATAATAACTGCTGTAATATACGGTCCAAGTCCAAGCATCACAATAGAAACATTATCTAATGCTCCTCCTGTAAATAAATTCATTAAACCGAAAAATTGATTTCCTGAAAAGAAATCTCTTATTTTTGAAACATCTATTCCCGGAATGGCGATATTAGCCATTAATCTGAATATTGCAAAAACAAACAAAACAAAAAGTATTTTATACCTTAATTCTTTTGCTTTAAAAATTTCAATGATTTTTTTAAACATTTTTATTTTTCTTTAACTTTTCCTCCTGCTTTTTCAATTTTTTCTTTAGCAGTTTTTGAAACTAAACAACCTTCAATAGTTAAAGCTTTTTTAATATCACCTTTTCCTAATATCTTAATTAATGGAATCTTTCCATTTATTCTTCTTATAATCTTATCGTCTGTTAAAACTTTAGGATTGATAATTGCTGATTCTTCAAATTTATTCTCTAAAACACTAACATCAACAATAGAATATTTATTAATAATATTAAAATTATAACCTCTAAGCTTAGGATACTTCTTAATCCAAGTTCTAATAATTGGTTGGAATTTTGCACCAGCTCTACCTTTTTGTCCCTTTCCGCCTGTACCACAATAGGTTCCTTTTTTACCTCCTCTTCCAACTCTCTTTTTGCTCTTGAAAGTACTATTCTTTTTTATCTCGTGTAATTGCATTTTATTTCTTATTCAATTTAGACAAGGCTTTCATTGTTGCTCTTGCATTATTTAATTTATTTTTTGTTCTACTAATTGATTTTGAAGAAACATCTTCAATTCCTGCCAAAGAACATATCAATCTAATTGTTCCTCCTGCAACAAGACCTTTTCCTTTCTTTTGAGGTTTTATAATTACTTTTGATGGTCCTAATTTAGCCTCTACTTCAAAAGGAATTGTCCCGTTTACAATAGGAATATCTTTTAAATTCTTCTTAGCAGCCTTAGTTGCTTTTTCAATTGCCTGAGAAACATCAAGTCCTTTAGAAACACCGATTCCAACCTTTCCAGTTTTATTTCCTGCTACCATAACTGCCCTAAATCTCATTGTTTTTCCTCCCCCAGTAACCTTAGTAACCCTTGCTAAATCCAAAAGCTTTGAATCAAATTCATCTTTTACTTCTTCTTTTTCTCTTTTTCTTTCAAACTTTGTATTTTTCATCATAATATTAGAATTTTAATCCTCCTTCTCTTGCGCCTTCAGCTAAGGCTTTTACTCTTCCGTGATATTTATAACCTCCCCTGTCAAAAACAACTTCAGTTATTTTTTTCTCGATAGCTTTTTCAGCAATTAATTTTCCTATATTTTTAGATGACTCTACTTTATTATTTTTAGCCTTATCTTTTGAGTCATTAACAGATAAAATAGTTTTACCTGAATCTATTATTTGAGCATAAATATATTGATTACTTCGAAAAACACAAAGCCTTGGCTTCTCAATTCCTATTCTAGAAGTAATCTTCTTATGTCTTTTTATTCTTTTTTCTTTTTTTTCTAACATATTATTATGCAGCAGTTTTCTTACCTACTTTTCTTTTAATAATCTCATCTAAATATTTAATACCTTTTCCTTTGTAAGGTTCTGGTGGTCTAATTCTTCTAATCTTTGCAGAAACCTGACCAACAAGTTCTTTATCTATTCCCAAAACAGTAATTAAGTTCTTTTCTACTAAGAATTCTATTCCTTCTGGAGCTTCAACTTCTACTGAATGACTAAAACCAACATCTAATATTAATTTTTTTCCTTCTAATCTTACTTTAAATCCAACTCCATTAATTTCCAACTTCTTCTCAAAACCTTTAGAAACACCTTCTACCATATTGCTAACAAGAGTTCTTGTTAGTCCCCAATATGCTTTAGATTTTAAATCTTCTTTTTTAGGAGAAAAATAGATAGCATTATCTTTAATTTCAATTAAAATCTCAGGAAGTGCTTTCATTTTTAGGCTTCCTTTTGGGCCTTTAACATCTACCTTTGATCCATTGATTGAAACTTCCACTCCCGCTGGTATTAAAATTTCTTGTTTTCCTATTCTTGACATATTTTTACCAAATTTCACAAATTATTTCTCCCCCTTCTTTCTCTTTTCTTGCTTCTTTATTAGTCATCAACCCTTTTGAAGTTGTAACTATTGAAAAACCGTGTCCTGATTTTACTGATTTCATTTCTTTATATGTTGAATAAATTCTTTGACCTTGTTTTGAAATCATTTTAATCTTTGTAATTTTAGGATTTCCCTCTTCGTCATATTTTAAATCTGCAACGATTTTTCTTTTTGAAAGTCTTCCTTTTTTTTCTAAGTTTTCTATAAAACCTTCTCTTTGCAAAAGCTCTAAAATCGAATACTTAAAATTAGAGTAAGGATAAAAAACTATCTGTTTTTTTCCTACAGCTTGTGCATTATTTATTGAACTGATCATGTTTGCTATTGGATCCATTTTTTTTGTATTATATTACCAACTACTTTTCTTAACTCCTGGCAATTCGCCACGATTAGCCATTTCTCTGAAACAAATTCTACATAATCCAAATTTTCTAATGTATCCTCTATTTCTTCCACACTTAAAACATCTGTTTTCTATTCTTGTTGAAAACTTTGGTTTTTTATTTGATTTTGCTATTTTTGATGTTTTTGCCATAAATACTTATTGACTTTAACTTTTCTTGAAAGGAAAGTCAAGTAATTTAAATAATTCTAATCCCTCTTCTCTGTTCTTTGCATCTGTAACTATTGTAATTTCTAATCCAAGAATGATTGGCGATTTTTCCGGAGAAATCTCAGGAAAAACAATATGCTCCTTAATACCTAAATTAAAGTTACCATTAGCATCGATAGCACTTAATTTAATTCCTAAGAAGTCTCTTGAACGAGGAAGAACAATATTTACTAATTTATCAATAAAATCGTACATCTTTTTTCCTCTCAATGTTACCTTTGAACCAATAATACTTCCTTCTCTTAATTTAAAAGTTGAAATTGATTTCCTAGCAACTGTTAAAACTGGCCTTTGCCCGCAAATAGCACCTATATTATTAATAATATATTCAGAAAATTTCCTTTGTTCATCTTTTGTCTTAGTAGAAACAATTCTTCCAAAACCAGTATTAATAACTACTTTTTGAATTCGAGGAACAGACATTACATTTTTGTATTGAAACTTTTCCTTCATTCCTGAAATTGCTTTTTCTTTATATTTTTCTTTTGTGCTAATTATTGCCATATCAATTTAATTAAATCTTTGCTCCGCATTTTTTACAAACACGGTACTTCTTTTTATCTATAACTTCGTATCCAACTCTAGTTGCCTTTCCACATTTAGAACAAATAATTTTAGCATTTGTTACACTAATTGCTCTAGGAGCTGTAGCTATTTGTCCTTTTTGTCCGGACTTTCTAGGTTTAACATGTTTTTTAACTAAAGCGATACCCTCAACAACAATCTTTTCCTTTGATGGCAAAGACTTTAAAACTTTTCCTTTCTTTCCTTTATCGTTTCCTGCAATTATTAAAACTTGATCATCCTTTTTTATTTTCATATTCTTAAATTAAATTTTTTGTCATTGTTGAAATTTTTTCAAAACCTTTTTCCCTTACTTCACGAGCAACTGGTCCAATTATTCTTGTACCTTTTGGTTCTTTTGAAGTTCCTTCTAATATCACAACAGCATTATCATCAAATCTGATATAACTACCATTTTTTCTTCTTGTTGAGGATTTCTTTCTAACAACAACTGCTTTTAATACTTGATGCTTCTTAACATTCTTTCTAGGTTCAGCATCTTTAACAGCAACAACAATAATATCTCCTATCTCAGCATACCTTTTTCTTGTTCCACCTAAAATACGGATACATTTTACTGTCTTTCCTCCGCTATTATCAGCAACTTTTAACATTGTTTCTGTCTGTATCATTTTCTTTTATTTATTTATCTATTTTTGAAATAATTTCCCATTTCTTGTCTTTAGAAATTGGTGTACACTCTCTAATTAAAACTTTATCTCCTATCTTATATTCTCCAGTTTCAACATGAGCCTTGTATTTCTTGTGAATCTTATATCTTCTCTTATACTTTGGATGTTCTTTAATTCTTTCAACCTCAACCACGGCAGTCTTCTGCATTTTATCTGAAACTATTAAACCTATTAATTCTTTTTTTGGCATATTATTTTTTATTTAATATTGTCAATATTCTTGCAATATCTTTTTTGTCTTCCCTTAATCTCTTTGTGTCTTTTACTCCGCCAGAAACAGACTTAAAATTAAAATCTTTAATATTTTCTCTTTTTTCCTCAAGTAACTTAATTAGGTCTTCTTTCTTTTGTGTTGATAAATCTTTCTTTTTCATACTACTATTGTTTCTTAACAAATTTTGTCTTTAATGGCAACTTATCTCCCGCTTTTCTTAATGCATCTTTAGCATCAGTTTCACTAATTCCCTCAATTTCAAATAATATTCTACCTGGTTTTACAGGAAAAACATAATGGTCTAAAGAACCTTTACCTCCTCCCATTGGCACTTCTTGTCCTTTTTTAGTAATAACTTTTGAAGGAAAAATTCTTATCCAAAGTTTTCCACCTTTTCTTAAATATCTAATAATTACTCTTCTGCAAGCTTCAATTTGGTTACTTGTAATCCATTTTTCTGTAGTTGCTTTCAATCCGAAAGTTCCAAAATTGATATTTGTTCCTCTACTTTCAAAAAGTCTTTTTGTTCCTCTACCTTTTTGATGTTTTCTGTGTTTTAATTTCTTTGGTGCTAACATAATTATTCAAATTTATCTCCTTTATATATCCAAACCTTAATTCCTATTGTTCCATAAGTACATCTTGCTTCTGAAAGACTATAATCAATTTCTGCTCTTATTGTCTGTCTTGGCAATCTTCCTTTTTCTAACCATTCTGTTCTTGCAATTTGAGCACCATCTAATCTTCCTGAAACCTGCACCTTAATACCTTTAACTTCCTTATTTGCCATTGTCTTTTCTATAGCTTGTTTTATTGTTTTTCTGAATGGTGACCTCTTTTCAATTCTTTGTGCTATCCATTGTCCAATTAAAACAGATGATGTCCAAGGATTTGATACTTCCCTAACTTCCATTTTTAATTTCTTTTCTAAAACGCTCAAATCTTTCAATGTTAGATTATTTTTCTTAAATACTTCTTTTAATAATTCTAATCTAATCTTTTCAATTCCTTCTCCCCCTCTTCCAATAATAATTCCCGGTCTAGCTGAATAAACAACAACATTGATTTTATTAGAATATTTTTCTATTTCAATTTTTTCAACACTTGATTCTTTCAATTTATTTATCAAAAATTTTCTGATTATAAAATCTTCCTTTATATCTTCTAAAGGTTTGCTTCCATAAAATCCTTGTGACAACCAATCTTGGATTCCTTTTATTCTAAAAATTTTAGGGTGAACTTTATGACTCATTTTTTTTGTTTTTAATTTCTTCTTCTCTTTTCTTGTCTAAAACTAAAGTTATATGTGACATTTTCTTCTTAATCGTTTCTCCTCTTCCTCTGGATTTAGGTAAAATTCTTTTAAGAGCTGGGCCTTCATCAACTGTAATCTTAGAAATAAAAAGATCTTTAGCATCTGTATTTGTTAATGTTTTTGCATTAGATAGCGCTGAATTCAAAAGTTTCAAAACAGGCTCACTAGCTTTCTTTACAGTAAAACCTAAGATAGTTTGAGCTTCCTCTGCTTTCTTCCCTCTAATCAAGTCTGCTACTAATCTTGCCTTTCTTGGGGCTATATGTAAATATTTTAATTTAACTTCAAATGCCATAATTATTTTATTTTAACCGGCTCGTTTGATGGAGCAGATTTTCCTTTATTTTTTTCTAACTCTTTTTGCATTTTTCCTCCATGTCTTAAAAACTTTGTTGTTGGAGAAAATTCACCCAACTTATGTCCAACCATTTCTTCTGTAACTTTAACTTGAAGAAAGTCTTTTCCATTATGAACACCAAAAGTAAATCCAATCATTTCAGGGCTGATAGTGCATGCACGAGACCATGTCTTAATAGGCGGAGTTTCACTCGGCTTCTTTCCTTCTATTTTTTTTGTTACGTTTGGGTCAATATATGGACCTTTTTTAAGACTTCTTGACATATTATTTTCTCTTTTTCTTAACTCTTCTATTAATAATTAACTTTGATGACTTCTTGTTTGTTTTTCTTGTCTTTATTCCTAATGCTGGTTTTCCCCATGGAGTCTTAGGGTGTTTTAAACCAATTCCTGTTCTTCCTTCTCCTCCACCATGTGGATGATCACAAGGATTCATAGCAGAACCTCTTACTGTTGGCCTTACTCCTTTTCTTCTGCTTGTTCCTGCTTTTGACCAATTAATAAATCTATATTCTGAATTAGAAACTTTTCCAATTGAAGCGAAACATTCTCCTGATATTCTTCTTATTTCAGAAGAAGGCATTTTTATCTTTGCGTATCCACCTTCATAGTTTTGAAGAATTGCTCCTGTTCCTGCTGCTCTAACTAATACACCTCCTCTATTTGGTTCTAACTCTATATTATATATCGTAGTTCCTTCTGGAATATTTTTCAACTTCATTCTGTTTCCAATATTAGGTTCAGATTTTTCAGAAAAAATAATTTTATCTCCTGCTTTTAATTCCTCTGGAGCTATAATATATTTTTTAATTCCATCTTCATATTGAATCAAAGCAATAAAAGCGTTTCTGTTTGGATCATACTCAATTGCCATAACTTCTGCAAACATATCCATTCTCTTTTGAGCAAATTCAATAATCCTATAAAGCTTTCTTGCTCCACCTCCTATGTGTCTAGTGGTTATTCTTCCATCACTTCCTCTTCCACCAGTCCTCTTAATTCTAACAGTCAAACTCTTTTCGGGTTTTTTCTTAGTTAGAACAAGAAAATTTTTCATTTTTGTTTTTTTTCTTTGCATATTACTGTGAAATCATTTCTATTTTTTGACCTTCTTTCAATTTTATAATAGCTTTCTTGTATCCAGGCTTGAAACCTTCAACTCTACCCCTTCTAACTTTCTTTCGAGGAATACTTACTGTCCTTACTTGGATAACATTAACCTTATACTTATCTTCTACTGCTTTCTTAATTTCTATTTTATTAGCATCTCCGTTAACTTTAAAGACATAAAAATTACCCAAAGAAGAAACTCCTACTGCTTTTTCAGTAATACAAGGTGATATCAAAACATTCCATTTTTCAGTTTTTAAAGTTGTTTTTTCCATACTATTTCTTAAATGTTTCTTTAATTACTTTTACTCCTTCTTTATCTATTAATATTGTCTTTGCAGTTACAACATCTAAACAATTAATATCTTTTGCTTGAATTGTACTTACCTTAGGAATATTCCTTGTTGATAATATTAAATTATTATCTACTTTAGGCAATACAATCAAACAACTTCCTTTAATTTCTAACTTTTTCAACGTTTCAATCATCCCTTTAGTCTTAATTTCTTTTAACTCAAGACTATCTATAATTTTAATATCATTATTTCTGTATTTTTCTGATAAAGCGACAAACAATCCTTTCCTTTTAATGTTTTTTGGCAATACTTTCTTAAAAATTCTTTCATTAGTTGGTCCATGAGTAACACCTCCACCAATCCATATAGGAGACCTTCTTGAACCTTGTCTTGCTCTACCTGTTCCTTTTTGTTTCCAAGGTTTTATTCCTCCTCCACGAACATCTCCTCTACCTCTTGCATCAGCAATAACTGTTCTCCTATTTGCCATTTGAGAAACAACTACCTGATGAAGCAAATCTACATTCATTGGAACTTCAAAAATATCTTTTGGTAAATTGATATCTTCTACTTTTTTTTCTTCAATTTTTGTTTCTTTTTTTGTTGCCATAAAATTATGCTCTTATCTCTAAAAGAGTTCCTCTTCTTCCTGGAATAGCACCCTTAATCATCATTGTATTATTTTTAGTATCAATATTAACTATCTCTAAATTCTTAACTGATATTCTATCACTTCCCATTCTTCCAGGCATTTTTCTTCCTTTAATAACTCTTGCTGGAGTACAACAACCAGTAGAACCTAAAGTTCTATGTTCATGTTTATTACCATGAGTTGAAGTAAGTTTTCCGGAAAATCCCCATCTTTTTACACCTCCTTGGAATCCTTTTCCTTTAGATACTCCGGAAACTTTAATTCTATCTCCAAGCTGGAAAGAATCTAATGAAATTTTATCTCCCACTTTAAAATCTTCTACCTCTCCTCTAAACTCTTTCAAATATCTATATGGTGTTCCCGTCTTTTTAATCTTTCTTTCAGGTAAATTCTCATAACCAATCTTTATTGCTTCATATCCATCTCTTTCTTTAGTTTTTACTTGAACAACACTACAATCTCCTGCAGTAACTAAAGTCACTGGAACAACTGTTCCATCCTCCTTAAATATCTGACTCATTTCAATTTTTTTTCCTAATATAAATTTCATGTTGTTAACTATAAAAAAAGCTGGGCAACTAACCTAGCAAAGAAGACTAGTGTTACCATATTTAATTAATTCTCTCAATTCAATACTATTATAAGATACTTTTAATCTCTGTATCTACTCCTGCAGGTAAAGTAAGAGATTTTAATGACTCTACTACTTTCTGATTAGGAGATAAAACATCAATTACTCTTTTGTGAATCCTCATTTCAAACTGTTCTCTTGATGGTTTGTGTACAAAAGTTGACCTATTAACAGTAAATTTATTAATTTCTATCGGCAAGGGAATTGGCCCAGCAGTTTTAACTCCACATCTAATAGCCATTTCTATTATCTGCTGAGCACTTTTATCAATAACCTTGTGATCATATGCTTTAAGCTTAATTCTAAGCTTAGATACATGTTCAGTTTTTTTTGAGGTTTCTGTCATTTTACTTTATAATTTTAGTAATAACTCCAGCTCCAACTGTCTTTCCACCTTCTCTAATCGCAAAACCTTGTTTTTCTTCTAATGCTACTGGTACAATTAATTTAACTGTAACATCAACTGTATCTCCAGGCATAACCATTTCTGTTCCTTCAGCTAAAAATACATCACCTGTAATATCAGCTGTTCTGATAAAGAATTGAGGTTTGTATCCTGTAAAGAAAGGTGTATGTCTTCCTCCTTCTTCTTTTGTTAAAACATAGATTTGAGCTGTAAATTCTGTATGAGGAGTAATAGTTCCTGGTTTTGACAAAACTTGACCTCTTTCAATATCTTCTTTCTTTAATCCTCTTAATAAAATACCAACATTATCTCCAGCTTCTCCATAACCTAATGATTTATTAAACATTTCAACTGATACAGCTGTTGATTTTGCAGTTGGTCTAATTCCAACAATTTCAACTTCTTCGTTGGCATTAATAACACCTCTTTCAACTCTTCCTGTAGCAACTGTTCCTCTTCCTTCAATTGAGAAAATATCTTCAATAGCCATCAAGAAAGGTTTTTCCTTATCTCTAACTGGATCAGGAATGTATGAATCTAATTGATCCATTAATTCTAAAACTTTCTTAACCCATTCATCATCTACAGATGTTCCTTCTAAAGCTTTAAGTGCTGAACCTCTAATTATAGGAGCATTTTCTCCATCAAATTCATACTTCTTTAATAATTCTCTAACTTCATCTTCAACTAAATCAATCATCTCTGCATCTTCTACCATATCACACTTATTTAAGAAAACTACTATTGAAGGTAATCCAACTTGTTTAGCAAGTAGAATATGTTCTCTTGTTTGAGGCATAGGTCCGTCAGTGGCAGCAACTACTAATATTGCACCATCCATCTGAGCAGCACCAGTAATCATGTTTTTAATATAGTCTGCGTGACCTGGACAATCTATGTGAGCATAGTGTCTTTTGTCTGTTTCATATTCTAAATGAGAAATGTTAATTGTAACACCTCTTGCTTTTTCTTCAGGAGCTGAATCAATTTGAGCAACTGATTTTTCAGATACTCCTCCATTCCTTAATGCTAAAGAATGTAATATTGCCGCACTCAAAGTAGTTTTACCGTGGTCAACGTGACCAATAGTTCCTACATTTAAATGGGGTTTTGTTCTTGTAAACTCTGCCATATTTTTTATTATTTATTTTTTATATTTATTATTTATTACGCTTATCTATTTTAGCTAAATTTTGAAAAAAGTCAATAACTAATTAAATGGAAGGTCTTCTATTTTCAAAGACTCTCCTTCTATTTCTCTTAGTGGTTTCTCAATCTTATTAATATGCTTAGCTTCTTTTTCTTTTCTATAACTATCTAAGCTCATAACAATAAGAGTTGGGCTACCACCTTCTTCAGGTATAATTATTTTTCCACCCTCTTCATTAATTATTTTTCTAATTTCTGTAATATCCATATTATTTTCTTTTTCCTTCAACTATTTCTTGTGATATATTTCCAGGAGTTTTTTGATAACTTTCAAATTCCATTGATGATGTTCCTCTTCCTTGGGTTAATGACCTTAAGGTTGTGGCATAACTAAACATTTCTGATAAAGGAACTTTTGCATGAATTGCTTTTACTCCCGGTCTGTCAATAGTTTCATCAATTTGACCTCTTCTTGAAGAAATATCTCCAATAACATCTCCTAAAAATTCTGGTGGAATAACAACTTCTAATTTCATTATTGGCTCTAATAAATAAGCTCCTGCTTTCTTGGCACCATCTTGTAATGCCATTGAACCTGCAATCTTAAAAGCCATTTCAGATGAATCAACTTCATGGAATGAACCATCATACAATGTAACCTTTGCGTCTATTAATGGGAACCCTGCAACAACACCTTTATCCATTGCTTCTTTAATACCTTTTTCAACAGCAGGAATATATTCTCTAGGAATAACACCTCCTTTAATTTCATTAACAAATTCAAAGCCCTCGCCTCTTTCTTTTGGCTCTAATCTAATCTTAACATGTCCATATTGTCCTCTTCCACCAGTCTGCTTTATATATTTACATTCCGCTTCAGCATTTCTATCAATTGTTTCCCTATATGAAACTTGAGGTCTTCCTACATTAGTTTCAACATTGAATTCTCTCTTTAATCTATCAACGATAATATCTAAATGAAGTTCTCCCATTCCAGATAAAATAGTTTCTCCTGATTCTTGATCGGTTTCCATTCTAAATGTAGGATCTTCGTCTTGTAATTTTTTTAATGATGCTCCTAATTTTTCTTGATCTGCTTTTGCTTTTGGTTCAATCTGAATAGAAATAACTGGTTCTGGGAAAGTTATTTTTTCTAAAATAAGTTTTTGTTTTTCGTCACAAAGTGTATGTCCTGTTGAAGTATTTTTCATTCCAACAAAAGCAACTATGTCCCCTGCAAAAACCTCTTCAACCTCTTCTCTTTCATTGGAGTGCATTCTTAATATTCTTCCAACTCTTTCTCTTTCTCCTGTAACAGTATTTATTAAGTAATTTCCTTTAGTAAATTTTCCTGAATAAGCTCTAACATATGTAAGTGTTCCAACAAATGGATCAGTAGCAACTTTAAAAGCTAATCCAGCAAAAGGCTCTTCATCGTTAGGATGTCTCTCTATTTTAATTTCTTCGTTATTAACATCAGTACCAATAACTGCTGGAACATCTGCTGGACTTGGAAGATAATCTACCACAGCATCTAATACTAATTGTACTCCTTTATTCTTTAAAGATGTTCCCACTAAAACAGGAACTAATTTACAATCAATAACAGCTTTTCTTAATGTCGTCTTTAATTCTTCTGCTGATATTTCTTCTCCTCCTAAATATTTTTCCATTAATGATTCGTTTTCAGCAACAATTTTTTCAACCATCTTTTCTCTCCATTCCTTTGCCTTTGCCATCATATTTTCAGGAATATCAAAAAAGATAACATCTTTTCCCATTTCTCCTTCAAACTTTATTGCCTTCATTTCTATCAAATCAATAATTGCTTCAAATTGTGCTTCTTCTCCAATTGGATATTGTATTGCTAGTGCATTAGTAGTTAATTTATCTAAAATTGATTGAAGACTTTTTTCAAAAGATGCACCTGTTCTATCTATTTTATTAATAAAACAAATTCTAGGAACATTATATCTGTCAGCCTGTCTCCAAACAGTTTCTGATTGTGCTTCTACACCTGCAACACCATCAAAAACAACAACTGCTCCATCTAATACTCTTAAACTTCTCTGTACTTCAGCTGTGAAGTCAATGTGTCCAGGAGTATCAATTAAGTTAATTCTGTGACTGTTTGTTTTTTCTTTTTGTAAGTATTCTCTTGGAGACCAAAAACAAGTAGTAGCTGCTGAAGTAATAGTAATACCTCTTTCTCTTTCTTGTTCCATCCAATCCATAATTGCTCCACCTTCATGAACTTCTCCAATTTTATGAGAAATTCCTGTGTAGAACAAAACTCTCTCACTAGTTGTAGTTTTACCTGCATCAATGTGAGCAATAATTCCGATATTTCTATATTTTTCTATTGGGTATTCGCGACTCATATATATTTATAATTAAAAGGCAAAGTGAGCAAAGGCTCTATTAGCTTCTGCCATTTTATGAACATTCTCTTTTTTCTTAACTGAATTACCTTTATTTTCAGAAGCTTCCATTAGCTCTTCTGCTAACTTAAATTTCATTGCTTTTCCTTTTTTACTTCTTGAAGAAGTAATAATCCATTTCATAGCCAAACTTAATTTTCTATTTCCTTTTACTTCCATAGGAACTTGATATGTTGCTCCTCCGACTCTTCTAGGTTTAACTTCTAATACAGGTGAAACATTTTGAATGGCAAGTCTAAAAATATCTAAAGGGTCTTTTTTGCTTTGTTCTTTAATTATATCAAAAGAACCATAAACAATCTTTTGAGCTATAGTTTTTTTCCCATCAAGCATTATTTGATTGATAAACTTTGCAACAAGTATATCATCATAAACAGCATCGGGCATTATTACTTTTTTCTTAAATTTTAATCCTGTTGACATATTTTATTTAATTAGCTGCTGGCTTTTTAACTCCATATAAACTTCTTTTCTTTTTTCTTCCTTCAACTCCACCACAATCAAATCTTCCGCGAACAACATGATATCTTACTCCTGGTAAATCTTTAACTTTTCCACCTCTAATCATTACGATTGAGTGTTCTTGTAAATTGTGTCCTTCTCCTGGAATGTATGCAGTAACTTCACTTCCATTACTTAATTTAATCCTACAAACTTTTCTTAAAGCTGAGTTAGGTTTTTTAGGTGTAGTTGTAAAAACTTTCAAACAAACACCCTTCTTAAAAGATGAAAAACTTTTCTTAGGTCTGTTCTTTAATGGATTAAAACCAAAAGCAAGAGCAGGAGTTTTATCTTTACTTTTAAGTGGCTTTCTGTTCTTTCTTATTAATTGTCTTATTGTTGGCATATTTTAATTCTAAAATAAATTATAAGCGAAAAACGCTTGTGATTAAACTATCAAATAATATGTTAAATGTCAAATAATTATTGTGCCCTATATCCTCCGTCAACATATAGAGTTAAGCCTGTTACATACTTTGAATCATCTGATGCAAGATAAACTGCTGCGTTCGCTATATCGTCCACACTACCCATGTGCCCCATTGGTGTCATAGAGTTAATAAAACTGCAATAATTTTCATCATCTTGTAATCCCTTAGTCATATTTGTTTTAATAAAACCAGGAGCAATAGAATTTATTCTGATTCCTAATGGAGCTAAATCTAATGAACCTGCCTTGGTAATTTGGTCTATTCCTCCCTTAGCTGCACAATATGCAATTGTGCATTTAAAGCCAACTGAGCCTAAAATTGAACTCATATTAATAATTGAACCTTGAATTCCTTTTTCTTTCATTGCTCTTGCTGCTGCTCTTGCACCATAAAACACCCCTGATAAATTAATATCTATTGTTTTTTTCCAATCTTCATCGGAAGAAGTAAGAATATCTCCCATCGTTCCTATTCCTGCATCATTAACCATAATATCAACCCTACCAAATTTATCTAAGCAAGATTTAATTAAATTATCTACTTCATCTGATTTTGAAACATTACATTTTACAAAAATGGCATTGTCTCCAAATTGACTAATATCAATTTCATTTATGTCAGAGAAAACTACTTTAGCACCCTCTCCAATAAACTTTTCGGCAATTGCCCTTCCTATTCCTGATGCTGAACCCGTAATAATTGCAATTTTATTTTCTAATTTCATATTTTTATTTTATTAATTATTATACTAATGAAAACTTAAAGAAAAGCGAAGTGATCCAATAAGAAAAACTAAATAACCAATTTATACCATTAAAAAAAACTAAAAAAATTAATATAAAAAATCCATATTGATATAAAAACTTTTTTACATTATTAAACCTTTCTCCTAATAAAGCAAATAATATATGTGAACCATCTAATGGTGGAATTGGCATTAAATTAAAAATTCCTAAAGCAATGTTATAAATAATTACTAAAGAAGCAATTTCTAAAAAGCTTTGTGGCAAAGAAACAAACATAACAATTAATCCAAAAACTAAAGCAATTATAAAATTAGCTAATGAACCTGCTATTGAAACTTTAACTTCTCCCCATTTCTGGTCGTTAAAATTATAAGGATTAATTGGAACTGGTTTAGCCCATCCAATAATTGGAAGGTTTAGAATAAACAAAAATAAAGGTAGCATAATTGAACCAACTGGATCTAAATGACTAATTGGATTTAATGTTAGTCTTCCTGCATCTTTAGCAGTATTATCGCCTAAAGAATATGAAACACTACCATGAGCAACTTCATGAATAATTATAGAGAATAAAAGTATAATTAATGTAAAAATAATTGTTATTTCCATAAACCAATCCTATCAAAAATATTAGAGACTTGCAATTATTTCCCTTTTTTGATAATCTACTTGCATATGGAAAAAGAATGTCAAATTTGCGGAAAATCTTCTTCAATGGGAGGAAGCTATTATAAATTGATTTCAAGATATAATCCTTCTCCAAAGAAAAGAAAACACCCAAATCTACAAAAAGTTACTGTACCTGCAAATCCAACCAATAAAAAGTTTAAAGACTTTGCTGGTAAAAAGATTTTAGCTTGCACAAAATGCATCAAATCTTTGGATAAAAAATAATACCTTTCGGGTTGTCGTATAATGGTATTATTTGCGCATGGGGTGCGTAAGACCTGGGTTCAACTCCCAGCAACCCGACAATAGAAACTTCCTTAATGGAAGTTTTTATTTGTAAATGAAAACACTACATTAAAGTAGTGTTTTCTTTGGCCCTATCTGTGTGAATCCGAAGAATCCACGTGGGTGCCTCATTCAACTACCAAAGTAGTTAAATATTATAGCTCCCTAATAAAAAGTTGTTCGGAATTTATTGGATAGGACCAACTTTATTTTAACATTATATTTTCAAAACTTCAACAAGCTGTTTAATCATTGAAACAACTACTGGAGCAGCTTGCAAACTAACACATTGAACACCTTCATCATCAGCAACAATCCAAGGCTCTTCAATTGTTTCAACCTTACCATCAGCATATTTAAAAGAATATCCCGGAGTCATTTCATAATCATCAACATATTCTTGAGCAACATCTGCAGGAATAGCATTTCTTAACAATACTTTTGGAACTCCGTACAATGAATATGCTCTCTTTAATATTTCTTCATCCATTAACAATCTTTCTTTAATTGGTTCTATTCCTTTTTCATCTCCTTCTTTCATAATCATTCTTCCTCCATCACAATTTGGTTCATCGCATATTAGATAAAATTCTTTTGTTGTTTCGTCATATTCAATTTTTGAAGTTGGAAGAAGTTTTAGACTTCTTGAAGTATTACATTTTGGACAAATTCTTCTCCATTTAATTCTTTCATTAATTATATTCATTGGAACATCTATTAAAACAAAAACGTCTGGATCATCTCTATACTCAACTAAATCTCTAAAGAATAATGAGAACCCTACTTGATCTAAGTTTCTAGGAAAACCATCTAATAGTATAACTTTCCCTTGTCTTTTAGATATTTCTCTTTTAACTAGAACTAAAATAACTTCATCAGGCAATAAACTTTTAGTATCTCTATCTTCCAAGCTTTTAATAATTTCATCTAGTGAATAAAATCCTCTGTAATGTTTTTCAAGGAATTCAACTAATTCTTTTTTCTTCTCAGGGTCTTGAACTTCTTCATCAATACTTCTTACCATATCTCCAACTGATAAGTGCTCTATCATATCTCCTCCAATAACTTCAGAAAACATTTTTGAATAAGTTCCTTTTCCAGAATTCTTTTTGCCTAATAAGTAAGCGATAAAAGTATTTGTTTTTAAATACTCTCTTAGTTTTTCTATTTCGGGTCCACATTTTAACTTGAAATATTCTTCTCTTTCTTTTGGGTCTGATAAATTAAACTTTTTATCATTTCCCATTTTAATTTTTGAAATTGGAAAATCCATATTTTTTTATTTATTAATTATTCTTTTATAAACAAATCCGTTAGAAACAATTTTAATGTCTCCATCTATATCGTTTCTTAGTACTTTAATATCAAAATTTGAAAGACGTGTCAAAACCTCGTTAGTTGGATGACCATAAGAATTTTTACCAACTTGAATTACAGCTAAAAAAGGATTAACCTTTTCTAAGAATTCTTCTGAAGTAGAATATTTTGAACCATGATGAGCAACCTTCAAAATATCTGAAGAAATATCATTCTCTAATATCTTTTTTTCTATATTAAAAGTAATATCTCCAGGAAAAAGAAATGTACTTTCTTTATATTTTAATTTTGAAATAACTGAATTATCGTTATTATTTTCAAATTCTTCTGAAAAAGCAATAATATCAAACGAAACTTCTCCCATATTTATTTTTTTAACATTAGAAGAATAATATATTTTTGCATTTTCTTTCTTAATCATTTCTTCCCATATCTTATTTTCTCCCATTCCTGACCATAAAATATTTTCAACGATATAATTATCTAAAACTTCAAATAAACCTGTAATATGATCCCTATCTGTATGAGTTAAAATAATTAAATCAATTGTTTTATCCCAAAAAGGTATATTTTCTGATATCTTTTCTATTAATGTTGTTTTTGATGGTCCCCCATCAATTATAATTTGATGTCCTTGAGGAGTTTCTATAAAAATTGAATCACCTTGTCCAACATTAAAAAAAGTCACCTCCAATTCAGGTGACAAATACGAACAAAATAAATATGAAAAAGATATAATGTTTAATATCAACAATATAAATATTGCCTTATTTTTCATTTAATTTTTTAATTAATTCTTCTTCATTGATACCATAAGACTCGCAAACAAACCCTATCTCTAATTTTTCTATTTCCTCAGCCATATGCGGACAAAAAAGACAAGGAAAATCAAATTCTTCTAATATCTTTCTTTTATTTTTATCATTTATTATTTCTGATAATTTTGTTTTTTTATTGATTTTCATGAATGACAACTTTTTCTTTTAATTATTTGTTTATGTTTTTCTTCTATTTCTTTGGGAATAATAATACCATTCTTTTCATAATAATTATATATTGCTTCGTTAAGAGCATCTATTGCTAAAACAGAACAATGAATTTTAATTGGAGGAAGAACACCTAAGGCATTTATAACATCTTGCTTCGTTACCTCTAAAGCTTCTTTAATTGTCTTTCCTTTTACTAAATCAGTTACTACACTACTTGTAGCAATTGCTGCGACACAACCAAAAGTCTCAAATTTTATACTTTTAATTACGTCTCCTTTTATTTTTAGATAAATAAACATTTCATCTCCACAAGCCATGTTACCAACAACTCCTAAACCATCAGGATTTTCAATCTTCCCATAATTATGAGGACTCTTAAAATGTTTTAACACTTCTTTTGAATATATCATTTTTTATGTGGTGAAATTAATCTTATCTTTTCTATAGCTTTAGGTAAAACATTTAATAAATAATCTACATCTTTATCTTTTGTCATTCTTCCTATACTTATCCTAATTGATCCATGTGCTTCTTCATGTTTTAGACCCATAGCACTTAAAACATGAGATGGTTCTAATTTAGGAGAAGAGCACGCTGAAGCTGTTGAAATTCCAACACCAAAAGAATCAAGCATAAATAATATTGACTCTCCTTCAATAAATGAAAAACGAATATTAACATTATTTGAAATCCTTTCTTTTGGATGACCATTAAGATAAGAATTATCTATTTTTTTTAGTATTGTTTTAATAATTCTATCTCTTAATTTAGTTAATCTTTTATTTTCTTTTTTCATTTCAGCAAGGCATAATTCTGTTGCTTTTCCAAAACCAACAATAGCTGGAATATTTTCTGTTGATGATCTCATATTCATTTCTTGTCCTCCACCATGCAACAAAGGTTCTATCTTTACTCCATTTCTAATAAATAAAATAGCTGCTCCTTTTGGGCCATATATTTTTTGAGATGATGCAGTTAATAAGTCAATGTTCATATCTACCACATTAATTGGTATTTTACCAAAACTTTGAGAGGCGTCTGTGTGAAAATATACATTATTCTTTCGGCAAATACTTCCTATCTCACTAATTGGTTCGATTGTTCCAACTTCATTATTAACGTGCATTACTGAGACTAAAATAGTATCTTTTCTTATCTTCCTTTCAACCTCTTTTGGATTAACCATTCCATATTTATCAACAGATAATAATTCAACATCATATCCTTTTGCTTTTAGCCACTTAGCACTATTTAAAACACAATCATGTTCAACTGATGAAACTAAAATGTGCTTTCCTTTATTTGCAAAAGCAACACCTTTAAGTGCAGTATTATTACTTTCTGTAGCAGAGCTTGTAAAAATTATCTCACTTTCTTTTGCGTTTATTGTTTTAGCAATTATATTTCTATTTTTTTCTAATACCTTTTTTGTTTCATTTCCAAAAGAATGCAAAGATGATGCATTTCCAAACTTTTTATTAAAAAAAGGTTCCATTGCTTTAACAACCCTTGAATCAATGGGAGTTGTTGCTGCATAATCAAAATATATTTTTTGTTTCATTTTATTATTCCTCCTCCTATTACTTCTTTTTTATTATAAAAAACAATTGATTGTCCTTTTGTTATTGATTTTTGAGGTTTTTCAAAGACAAATTTATTGTTACTTATTAATACTCCAAAAGCTTGTTTATGTCCATATCTTATTTTCGCTTTTAATCTTTTCCCAATATCTATTTTTTTTGTCCAATTCGCATTCTTAAATAAAACTTCTTTCAAATAAAGGTCTTTTTCGCTTTTAGAAACAATGAGTTCATTCTTTTTAATATTTTTATCAATCACCCAATATGGCCCACCTGACAAGCCTATTCCTTTTCTTTGCCCAATAGTATAAAACCAAATACCATCATGATAACCAATAATATTTTTATTTTTATCAACTATGCTTCCTTTTTTGTTTTTAATATTTTTTCTTAAAAATTCTTCATTAGCAGATTTTATAAAGCAAATTTCTTGAGATTCTGAAACAACAAACGAATCTATTTTTTTATCTTTAGCAATAATTCTAACTTCTTCTTTTGTATAATTTTCTAAAGGAAAAATTATTCTACTAATTTGCTTTTTATTTAGTCTCCACAAAAAATATGTTTGATCTTTATGTAAATCTCTTGCCTGATTAATTAAACCATTTTTTATAGAAGCATAATGCCCCGTAGCAATAAAATCAAAATTCATATTTATTGCTTTTTTCAGAAATAACCCAAACTTTATTTCTTTATTGCATAAAACACAAGGATTAGGAGTTAAACCTTTTTTATACTCTTCAATAAAATATTTTATAACAATATCATTAAATTCTTTTTTGAAATCAAAAACTAAAAAAGATATTCCTATTTTTTTAGCTAAACTTTTTGCCTTTTTTTCTATTAGGAAAGAATTTGTATTCCTTATAAAAGCAGCTGTTACATCATAGCCTTTGTCTTTAAGAATTAAAGAAGCTACTGCCGAGTCAACTCCCCCCGAGAAAGCAATTAATATTTTTTTACTCATTATATAAAAATAACCCAAATTATTAGTTTGGGTTACTATCTTTATTCTTCTTCGTTATCATCAGTTCCATTCTCTATCTCTATTGCTTCATAAGGGCATAAATCGACCCCTCCGCACTCTTCAACTTTAGCAGAACTGATTACTACTGCCTTTCCGTCTGTATCCATTTCTGTGCCTTCTGGGCAAGATAAGCTACAACTACCACACCCTAAACATTTTTCTTTATTTACTTTGTATTCTTTGTTTAATTTTTCCATTTTTATTTCTTAGATTGTTCTATTATTTTTTCTGCTGTTTCTTTTGGTTCAAGTCCCGTAACTTTTACCCATTTATTTGGTTCTAGTCTTTTATATATTTCAAAAAATTCTTGTATCTCTTTTCTTTGATGTTCCGTCAAATCACTAATATCATTAATATGTTTAAATCTTGGGTCGATTTTATCATCTGGAACAGCAATAATTTTATAATCTAATCCTCCTTCATCTTCCATATTTAACATCCCTATAATCTTTGAAGGAATAACGCATCCTGGAAAAGTAGGTTCATTAACTAAAACTAAGGCATCAAGAGGGTCTCCATCGTCAGCTAATGTATTTTCAATAAATCCATATTCAAATGGCCAAAAAACAGAAGAGTAAAGAGCTCTATCTAACATTATCTTTCCTGACTCTTTGTCTAATTCGTACTTATTTGATGTTCCTTTTGGATTTTCTATAAATATATTTATTTTCATAATTTTATTATTTATTATCTTTATAAACTTTACCCCAAAACTAAAAAATATTCAAATTACTCTGATTTTTTTTCTCTTTTCATCATTATTTTCAAAGCATTCTCTGGTTTCATATTTTTATATAAAATATTATAGACTGCATCAACTATAGGCATATCAACTTTATATTTTTTACTTAACCTGTAAACTGCTTCTGCTGTTGTTGCTCCTTCAATAATACTATCTGTTGAATTAACTATATCTTTCAGTTTCTCACCTTTTGCAATTCTTTCTCCTAATTTTCTGTTTCTGCTCTCTGGGCTAATGCATGTAGTAGAAAGATCTCCTAATCCTGCTAATCCATAAAATGTTTTTCGTTTAGCTCCCATTTTTTCTCCTAATCTTTGAATCTCGACTATTCCACGAGAAAGTATAGCTGCTTTAGCGTTTGAGCCAAAACCAAGCCCATCAGATATTCCTGCAACCACTGCAATAATATTTTTAAGAGGCCCTCCTAATTCTACTCCTACAACATCGGTAGAGGTATATACCCTAAAATAATTATTACTAAATCTTTCTTGTATATCTTTTGCAATTTTTTTATTCTTACAAGCAATAACTAAAAGTGCGGGTAATTCACGAGCAACTTCAATAGCAATAGTTGGTCCAGACAAAACACATGTTTTAATATTGCCAAGTTCTTCTTTCAAAACTTCTGTCATCCTCTTTAATGAATCTTGTTCTAATCCCTTAGTAACGGTTATAAATACTTTTTTATTCAAGGAAATTTTCTCTTTCTTAATTAATTTACTAACACTTCTAAAGAATTTTGAAGGGATACTAAAAACAATATATTCACCAAATTCAATTGCTTTTTTAATATCTTTTTCAAATACAATATTCTCGGGAATCTTGATCCCTTTTAAATATTTTTTGTTCTCCCTTTGTTTATTAAGTATATCAAGATGGTTACCGAAAACACTCCAAACCATTACTTCATGTCCATTTTTAGATAATAATATTGCTAAGGTTGTTCCCCATGCACCATCTCCTAATATTGTAATTTTTGTTTTTTTCATATTAATTTTTTTTATGAACACAAATATCTCTAAAGTCGCAAAACTGACAATGCCAGCCAGAAGAAGGCTTAAAGTTACTTCTTTTTATTTTATTAATTATTTCTTTTAATTCTAATTCTGTTTTTTCAATAATTTCATCTTTAACATTAAATGATGCCTTAGAACAATCTTCTAAGTAATAATATGTTAGTTTAACTGGATTAAGCCCTAAAACTTTTTTAGAAGCTAATGCATATATTAATAATTGAAGTTTATCTTCTTTAGTTAATGTTTTTTTAGGAGAACCGGTCTTATAATCAATAATTTCAACACCTCCTTTTACTTCATCAATTCTATCAATTGTACCTATTATAATATCACCATTTATTTTAAGTTGAAATGATTTTTCTAAGGCTAATTCATTATTGATTAAAAGTATATTGCAATCTTCCTTAAAATTGTTATAGAAATTTTTAAGTATTTCTTTTCCTTTATCATAAAATTCATTCTTCTCTTCTACTGATCTATACCAATTATCAATCCATTCTTCATTATATATATTATAAATCTCATCTAAATTATTGTTAAAAATACTTGTTTGTTCTTTTTTAAGTGCTTCCATCGCATATCTATGAACTGTAGCATGAATAGTTTTTCCAAAGCTAAAAACTGGTTTCCCTCTTATTGGTATTTTTAATATATTCTTAAATTTATACTCTAACGGACACTTTCTAAAAGATTCTAATTGAGAATAAGAAAAATGATCAGGCATAAAAAGTTTCAAATCTCTTCCTGATCCATTTGTTTCATCTGATTCTTTTTTGAAACTTAAAGTTCTTTTTATGCAAAAATCTGGATTTCTTTCAAATTTTTGAGTTTTAATTATATCCTCACTAATAAGTTCTGATTCTATTAAAAATCTTGATGGTTTTTTCAACTGTTTTCCTCCATGGTCAGCGCTCCATGTTAAAAACATTCCCTTTTTTGCTCTTGTTAAAGCAACATAAAAGAGCCTTCTTTCTTCTTGTATATGAAAATCTCCTTTTGGCAAAACTTCTTTAATTAACTCAATAGGCAGTTCTATTGGATCTCTTTTTTGATCAGAAGGAAAAACTCTTGAAACTAAATATGGAAGAAAAACATAATCAAACTCTAATCCTTTTGCTGAATGAACTGTCATTATCTTTACCGCATCAAAATGAGAATCAATATTCTTCTTTAATGACCCCTCTTCTCCAGCATCTAATTCCATTTGAATATTTTCAATAAAGGCAGGAAGTCTTACATCTACCTGAGAGCTTTCAAATTCTTTAATTTTTTCATAAAATTGGTCAATTAGTTCCCATTTCCTAAATCCATCTTCTGTATTATCTGGAATATATTTACCATATTCAAGGTCTTGAATAACATTTACAAAAATTTCACTGACATTTTTTTCTTTAGAAATATCATAATGGGAATTAAGATTTTTAATTAATTTATTAATCTTAATTTTTGTTTTAGGCACAAACTTACTTAATAAATGATTATCTTTAAGAACTTCAAAAATAGGTGTTCCTTTCTTATCGCTATATTGTATTATTGTTGAAACTTCTTCTGGAGAAAAATTCATTAATCTTAAAACTCTATAAAAGTTTAGAGAATCATAGAAATTAATAACAACCTTCAAGTATGAAATAATATCTATTATTAATGGATCGGTATATAAGCCTTTAGAAGAAATGAATTGATAAGGAATACCTGCTCTTTCTAACGCCCGAGAAAATATATCAGCAGTACTATTATTTCTTGTTAAAATAGAAAAACTAGAAAAAGAAGATTCATCATCTATTTCTTTAATTTCCCAAATCTTATTAACTACACCTGTAATTTCTTCGTCAAATCCTTCAAAACTTAATAACTCAACTATACCTTTTTTATCTTTATTGCTTTTTAATTTTTTACTTATTCCTTCAAAATTATTTAAGTTTATTCCTTTTTTCTCTGCTTCTATAGATATTTCTGGATCATTTAATCTACATTCCAACCTATTAGGATTATTCTTTTGAATAAAATTATATGACAAATCAAGAACATTTTGAGGGGACCTATAATTTTCTATTAGAACAATTTCTTTAGATTTAGGATAATCTTTTTTAAATCTTAAAACATTATTAAACGAACTTCCTTGAAAGGAAAAGATTGAATTATGAACAACAATTTCTTCAGCAATAAAATTATGAGTCCCCTTTACTTCTAGGTCATAAACATCAACTGTTTTGCTTTCTCTTTTAATATCAATAATTTCATCATAAACAACATCGTTTCCTCTCTTAATTGGCAAATAATGTCCTCTTAACAAGTTTTTGGCAGGAATAACTTTTGCTGGGTTATTTTTTCTTTTCTTATTTTTAACATCGAGTCCAAGTCCTGCATAAAATTTAAAATCTATAAAACCACCCAAAAGATTCTGAAACTCTTCAGCTTTTTTGCCTATCTCCCGTATATCGGTACTACTTATAACTAATTTTTTTCCATTTTTGGATTTTGCTAATTTAAAACCTGCTTTCTCTAATTTATTAATTACCTCTTTAATCGAAGTATTAAGATTTAGTGTATGTATAATTTTTGGATTCTCTATAATATATTTTGCATTTTTAATTCTGCTATTTCTTGAACACATCACAATATTAATTTTAACTCTCTTCTTATCTCCTCTATTCACTCCACCCGAATAACAATGATGTGTATTTAAATCAATATTTAAATCTCTAGCAAGAGTTATGACTCCCTTCGAAACATCTATTTCCTCGTAAAGCTTACGAAGTAATTCTTTTTTAATAACGGTTCCTTCCCTTTCACAAAAACAACTCGTAGGAATTCCGTACTTCAAAGACCATAATGTTTCATAATATCTTGCTTCAGAATCACTATCAAAATCTCTTAACCCTATAATACTGTCTGCTGATCTTTCGAGTATTAATCTTCCGAATAAGTTATCTGTTTTCCCAATCCTCCAGCCAATATCATCTCTATACATTAAATATACATAATGATAATTATTTTTAATTCGTCTTTCTGATGAAGGA
>JAQUUL010000021.1 GCA_028693895.1 Minisyncoccota bacterium | reverse complement strand
TTCTTTTACTGAAGTTGAGGGAGGAAGAACGGTAACAACTGAATCAAATAAAGAAAAAGAGTATTTATTAAAAATAGCAAAAGAAATAGCTCCTATAAAAGTAGCAGTTTTGCCTTTAGTAAAGAATAAAAAAGAAATAACAGAAAAATCTAAAGAAGTCTATAGCTTACTTAAAAAACATTTTAATTGCCAATACGATGAAACAGGGGCAATTGGAAGAAGATATAGAAGACAGGACGAAATAGGAACTCCTTGGGCAGTTACAGTTGATTTTGAAAGTATTGATAATGATGATGTTACTTTGAGAAATAGAGATACAATGGAACAAGTAAGAATTAAAATAAAAGATTTAGTTTATAAAATAAATGAAAATTAAACTTCCTTATACTCTTAATATATTATTACCAATTATTGGTTGGTCTGTTCTTTGTTCTTCCTTTTCATATTTTTTAATAATTTCTTTAGCTGATTTTAGTAATGAAATAGCATATAAATCATTTTTATATCTATTTCCATTATATGTTATTATTTTTGGAATACTCGGTTTGCTTAGATATGGAGGTGTAAAGTTTTGGCGTGAAGAACAAATAAAAATAGTTAATAATAACATCTCTTCAGAGGGGAGGTTTAGAGTTTTTGGAACAGAAGATATTAAAAAAACTTTTAATTCTCTAATTTATATTGCTAATAGTACAACTGTTAATATCTTAGCCGGAGGATTATCTGTTATAGTATTAATTCTTTTAACGGTTTGGATAAATCAAGCTACATCGTTTGATTTAATAGTTATTTTTATTGGAGGTATTATTGCTATATTTTTTTCCTGCGCGTTTTCTACTTTTTTTTGTCAGCAAGCAATGTTCAAAGAGGTTAAAGAGTGTAGAAAGATATTAGTAGAAAGAGGAGAAAATATAGAAAATGTTCAGCTTTCTAGTATTGCTCCGAAATTTTATTTTTTGTTCTTTTTACCGTTTTTTACAGTTTTTATAGTTTTGCTTTTTGTTCCATCGTTTAGTTTCAGTGCGGCAATGCTTTGTCTTCTTGCACTTATAATGACATTTATAATTGACAGAGTTTTATTTATTTATCTATCTAACGCTCTTAATGAATTAGAAGGTTTTGCCAAAGAACTTCCTGTTGGAGAAAGAGCAGTTTTTATAACGGGCAGTTTAGATAAAGAAATAGTTAATTTGTCAGAAGCATTAAACAAAGCATCAGAACAAATTTATTTGTCAAAAAAAGAATTAGAAGACTCAAAAGAAGAGATGGCAAAAAGAGTAGAAGAGTTAGAGAAGTTTTTCAAGCTTACAGTAAATAGAGAATTAAAAATGATAGAATTAAAAAAATGTATAAAAAAACTACAATTAAAAATGGGACAAGAATAATCACTGTTCCTCAAAAAGAAACAAAAGCAGTTACTGTTTTAGTTTTAGTTAAAACTGGTTCTAAATATGAAACTAAAGAGATATCAGGTATCTCTCACTTTTTAGAGCACATGATGTTTAAGGGCACAAAGAGAAAAAAAGGTCCCTTAGAAGTTGTAGAAGTTTTAGATAAAATTGGAGGAGAATGCAATGCTTTTACAGGAGAAGAATATACAGGATATTATGCTAAGGTTAATTATAAACATTTAGATATAGCATTGGATTGGGTTTCGGATATTTTTATTAACTCAAAAATACCAGAAAAAGAATTACAAAAAGAAAAAGGAGTGATTATAGAAGAAATTAATATGTATGAAGAAAATCCAATAATGCACATAGATGATTTATGGAAAGAGGTACTATATGGTGATCAGCCTGCTGGGTGGAATATTGCAGGAACTAAAGAAAGTGTTTTAGGGATAAATAGAAGAAATATTAAAAAATATATTGATAGTCAATATAATGCTTCGAATACAGTTATTTGTGTTGCAGGTAATATTGATGAAGAAAAAACAATTAAGAAAGTAAAAAAGTATTTTTCAGAAATTAATACAAAAATTCCAAAAGATAAAAAAGCAGTAATAGAAGAACAATCAGAGCCCAAAATTATTTCCTTATTCAAAAAAACTAATCAAACTAATCTTGCTTTAGGATTTAGGGGATATAATATGACCAACAAAGATAAGTTTGTTTTAGATGTGATTGCTACAATATTAGGGGGAATGATGAGTTCAAGAATGTTTATAGAAGTTAGGGAAAAACTTGGAGCAGCTTATCGCATTAGAACATATAATTATTGTGATACTGATACAGGATCTTTAGTTACTGTTGCTGGTGTGGATAATGAAAAATTAGAAAAAGTAATAGAAGTGATAATAAAAGAATATAAGAAAATTACTATAGAAAAAATTAACAAAGAAGAGCTTGAAAAAGCAAAAGAATATATTAAGGGAAAAATTATATTAAAAATGGAGGGATCTGATGATAAAGCTTCATTTTATGGAATGCAAGAATTACTTAAAGGAAATATTCTTTCAATAGAAGATATATTCAAAAAAATTGATAAAGTTACATCTGATGATATAATGAGGGTAGCAAAAGATATTATTAGAAATGAAAAGTTAAATTTAGCATTAATTGGACCACTTAAAATTAAAAAGATAAAAATATGAAAGAATTAACAACAATAGATATATCTTGGAAAGCTATTTTAAAGGTAGTAATTGCTATAGTTATTTTTAATTGTTTATTTTTATTCAAAACTATTATTGGTTGGGTATTTTTAGCTCTTGTTATTTCAATTCTTATTAATCCCCTTATAGACTTTTTAAGAATTAATAGAGTTTTTTCTTCAGCTATTGTATATGGTCTTATTTTATTAATAATCTCATTATTTATATACTTAGTTGTTCCTCCATTAATTACAGAGATACAATCTTTTTCTAATGTTTTTGGAGATCACTTTAAAAACATTCCTAGTTTCTTGAGTGGACTAGGGTTAGATTCTTTAGAAAGTTTTTCAAATTTAAGTTCAAATTTAAATGAAACAATAATTAAAATATCATCTAATATTTTAAGTATTCTTACATCTCTTTTCGGAAGTATATTTGCTGCTTTTACGGTTTTTGTTTTAGCCTTTTTCTTCTCAATTGAAAAAACAGATATTATTAATGGAATAAAAGTAATTGCTCCAAAAAAAATGGAGAAAGAAATAATTTCTCGATGGGAAAAAAGTCAAAAACATGTTGTAGGATGGTTTGGTAGCAGAATTATATCTTGTGTTTTTATAGGCCTTGCGACTTTTATATTTTGTTTAATAATGAATATAAAATTTGCTTTAATTTGGGGAATATTAGCAGGTATATTAAACATTATTCCAATGATTGGGCCTCTTGCTACGGGACTATTTTTAACAGCATTTGTTTTAATGAATTCTTTACCAAAAGCAATCATAGTTTTAATTTTTTCAATTATTATTCAGCAAATTGAGAGTAACATCTTAATGCCTATTCTTACTAAAAAAATAAATGGTTTACCAACATCTTTAGTTTTAATTTCTATTTTAATTGGAGGAGTTATATGGGGAGTAATTGGAGCAGTTTTAGCTATTCCTATTGCTGGAATAATATTTGAAGCAACAAAAGATTATTTTAAAAACAGAGAAGATTAATGAAAAATATATTTATTTCATCATCAATTCCTTTCGTTAATGCATCGCCTCATTTGGGGCACGTGTTAGAACTTGTTCAAGCAGATACAGTTGCTCGTTATCATCGTTTACTTGGTGATAATGTATTTTTTGTCTCAGGAACTGATGAAAATAGTTTGAAAAATGTTCAAAGTGCTGAAAAAGCAGGAGAAAATGTTTCCGATTTTGTTTATAAGAATTATATTAATTTTTTTCAATTAAAAGATTTATTAAACTTAACATACGATGATTTTATAAGAACTACTGAACAAAGGCATTTTATTGGAGCACAAAAATTATGGAAAGCTTGCGCTAAAGATATTTACAAAAAAAAATATAGTGGACTTTATTGTGTTGGTTGTGAAGAATATTATAAAGAAGAAGAATTAATTGATGGAATGTGTCCAGAACACAAAACAAAACCTATTTTAGTTGAAGAAGAAAACTATTTTTTCAAGCTTTCTAAATATCAAGATAAGATAAAAAAAATAATTGAAACTGACGAGGTCAAAATTATTCCTCAGTCAAGAAAAAATGAAATCCTTAGTTTCATTAATTCTGGACTTCAAGATTTTTGCATATCAAGAACAAACGAAAGAGCAAAGGGCTGGGGAATAGATGTTCCAGAAGATAGTTCTCAAAAAATGTGGGTTTGGTTTGATGCATTATCTAACTATATTAATGCTCTTGGTTATGGTAGTAATGATGAAAGTAAGTTCAACGAATTTTGGAATGAGAATAAAGATAAGGTACATTTTATTGGAAAAGGGATAAATAGATTTCATTCAGTTTACTGGTTAGCAATGTTGTTGTCAGCTGGAATTAGCTTACCTAAAACAATTTTTGTTCATGGATATATTACTGTTGATGGACAAAAAATGTCTAAAAGTATAGGCAATGTTATTGACCCTTATAAATTGGTTGAAAAATACGGTTGTGATGCTGTTAGATATTTTTTACTTAGAGAAATTCCCGCATTAGAGGATGGTGATTTTACTTTTGATAAATTTGAAAAGAGATATAATTCTGATTTAGCTGATGGAATAGGTAATTTATTATCAAGAACAATTACTATGATAGATAAGAAAAATATTAATATTGATAAGGAACCAGAAGAATTGTTTATTAATAAAAACAAAGAAATAGAAGAAAAAGTAAAAGAAAAGTTTATCTATTTTAATGAAGCTCTTGATGAGGTATGGAGCTTAATTTCTTTTTGTGATAAATATATTGAAGAAAAAAAACCATGGGCAATTGACGATGCAAATGGAAATGAAATTATTTTTTCTAATATAACCTATTCATTAAAAAATATATCTCAATTATTAAGGCCTTTCTTGCCAGAAACATCTAAAAAAATAGAAGAACAAATTAAAATATTAAAACCAGAACCATTATTTCCGAGAATATGATAATTGATACTCATGCACATCTTAATTTCTCAGAATTTAATAAAGATAGAGATTTATTAATCAAAGATTTAATTAAAAAAGACTATCAAATTATTAATGTTGGGACTAATATAGAAAGTTCAAAAGAATGTGTTAAATTAGCAGAGAAATATGGATTTTATGCTTCTGTTGGCTTACATCCCTTAAATATTGAATCTAGCTTAAAAATTAAAGGTGAGGCTGAAAAAAAAGAATCTGTTTTTGACTATAATACTTACAAAAAATTATCTCAATCAAAAAGTGTTGTTGCTATAGGGGAAATTGGATTAGATTACTGGTATAAACCAAAAGGGAAAGATAGAAGAGCAGAGTTTATTGAAAAACAAAAGGCATTTTTTATTAATCAAATTGATTTAGCCGAAGAACTTAATTTACCTTTAATTATTCATTGCAGAATGGCCTTCAATGATTTAATTGAAATTTTATCAAAAAGAAATACAAAAGGAGTAATCCATTGTTTTACAGGAACAGTTGAACAAGCTAAAGAACTTTTATCTTTAGGTTATTATATAGGAATAAATGGAATAATATTTAAAATGGATTTGAAGGATGTTATTCAATTTGTCCCTATAGATAAGATATTAATTGAGACTGATTGTCCATATCTTTCTCCGCCAGATTTTGAAGAAAGAAATAATCCTTTTTCACTTGAATTAATTGCAGAAGAGATAGGGAGAATAAAAAATATTTCTAAAGAGGAAGTGATAATAAAAACTGCAGATAATGCAAAATCCATATTTAACCTCTTGATACCACCTCTCACTTTGTTAAAATAGAAACATAATCATTAATAACTAAAACAATGACAACTAATCTCAAACTATCAAAAGCATTTACTCTCATAGAGCTTTTGGTAGTTATTGCTATCAATTGGTATTCTCTCTGGAATAGTAATCATCTCCATGTCAGGAATCCAAGAATCAGCAAAGGATTCAAGAATCAAAGCTGAAATGAATCAATTGAGAACAGTCATTGAAACATCCCACAGCGGAGACTATACTAATCTAATGAGTGATCCTGAAGTATCTTCTTTGATTGAAGACATTACTACCCAATCAGAAGAACCTAACTCAAGTATCTCTAACAATGCCTACTGCTACCCTTAAGTATCTTTTTCCCCAACCAGAAATATTTTAATCTTTTGTATCCTTTCATTATCTATCATTGTCTATTATTAAACTATAAATAATAATGAAAAGTGGTTAAAAGTTCCTTAACAGGAATCTTTTTTTGTGATATTATATCAATATATGATAGATGTATTACATTTTTTAAGAGCTATTTTGTTTGGAGCAACTGTTTCTTTTGTTGCAACCTTCTTTATTAAATTTTTTAAACCTATTGTAGAAGATTTATTCCATCTTAAAAGGATTAATGTTGATTTGTGGTGGTGGGTAGGGGTATTAATATCAATTGTAGTAGGAATATTATCAATGTTATTGTTATTATGAAATATAATCCAAAAGAAATAGAAAATAAATGGCAGAAATATTGGCAAGAAAATAATTCTTATAAAACAGAAACTATTTCAGATAAACCTAAAACGTATATCTTAGATATGTTTCCTTATCCATCAGGGGAAGGAATTCATGTTGGACACTTAAAAGGTTTTGTTGCGACTGATGTTTACTCAAGATATAAGAGACTTAAAGGTTTTAATGTTTTACATCCAATGGGATGGGATGCTTTTGGTTTACCTGCTGAGAATTATGCTATTAAACATGGAGTTCATCCAGAGATAAGTACTGCTAAAAACATAGCAAACATTAAAAGACAGTTAATGAGCGTTGGATTAAGTTATGATTGGAATAGAGAGATAAATACAACTGATCCAGAATACTATAAATGGACTCAGTGGTTATTTCTTAAGTTTTTTGAGAAGGGATTAGCGTATAAAAAAATGCTTCCTATTAATTGGTGTCCATCTTGTAAAACAGGATTAGCTAATGAGGAAGTAGTTGATGGTAAATGTGAGCGATGTGGGACTCAAACAACTAAAAAAGATGTTGAGCAATGGGTTTTGAAAATAACAGACTATGCAGAAGAATTATTAGATGGATTAGAGGATATTGATTGGCCCTCTAAAATTAAAGAGATGCAAAAGAATTGGATTGGTAAGAGTGAGGGGCATGAAATTAATTTTATTGTAAACGATAAAGAAGTTCCAGTTTTTACAACTAGACTAGATACATTATTTGGTTGTACTTATATAGTTTTAGCTCCAGAACATCCTTTAATTAATGAATTAAATATTGAAAACAAAGAAGAGGTTAAAAGTTACATTGAAAAAGCTAAAAATAAAAGTGACAGAGAAAGAATAAGTGAAGTAAAAGATAAAACAGGAGTAGAATTAAAAGCTGTAAAAGCATTTAATCCTATTAATAATAAAGAAGTTCCAGTCTTTATTGCTGACTACGTTTTGTCATATTATGGAACAGGGGCAATTATGGCTGTTCCAGCTCACGATGAAAGAGATTATGATTTTGCAAAAAAATATAACTTAGAAATTATTAAAGTTATTGAAACAAAAAAATCTTCAACAGAGGATGGTGTTCTAATAAATTCAGATAATTTTAATGGTTTAAGCTCTTCAGAAGCAAGAGAAAAAATTGGAGAAAAACTTAAAGCAGTTAAAAAAATAAATTATAAATTAAGAGATTGGGTATTTTCTAGACAAAGATATTGGGGAGAACCAATTCCAATTATTAATTGTGAAAAATGTGGTCCAGTCCCAGAAACTAATCTACCTTTAACTCTTCCTCAAGTTGAAAAATATGAGCCAACAGGAACAGGAGAATCTCCTTTAGCTGGAATTAGTGAATGGGTCAATGTTAAATGTCCTAAATGTGGTGGTGAAGCAAAAAGAGAGACTAATACTATGCCTCAATGGGCAGGTTCTTGTTGGTATTACTTTAGATATTTAGACCCTGAAAATAAAGAATTTTTTGTTGATAAAAAAATAGAAGAAAAATGGTTGCCAGTTGATCTTTATGTCGGTGGAGCTGAACACGCTGTTTTACATTTATTATATGCTCGTTTTTGGCATAAGTTTTTATACAATAATGGAATAATTTCAACTTCTGAACCATTCAAAAAATTAAGAAATGTTGGTCTTGTTTTAGCTTTTGATGGGCAAAAAATGAGTAAATCAAAAGGAAATGTTGTTTCTCCAGATGCTGTTATTGATGAATATGGAGCAGA
>JAQUUL010000002.1 GCA_028693895.1 Minisyncoccota bacterium | reverse complement strand
AGAACTTGAAGTTGTCTGTCAAAAAAATTAATATAGTAAAAATTAAGTCAGATATTGTCGTTCCTCAAAAAACTTTAAATAAAATTGAAGATAGAATTGAGAATGCAGAAAAGACATTTTATCTAAATGATAATGGAGGACACAATAATATTTTGATTATTGATGATGCTGTTGGTTCTGGAGCTACACTGAACGTAGTTGCTCAAAAAATTAAAAAAGCAAACATAAATAAAGGGAAGATAATAGGATTAGCGATTACTGGTAGCTATAAAAGGTTTGATGTTATCAGCGAAGTTTAAATATTAATTTTTAAATGTTCATACGCTGCCTTAGTAGCAATTCTTCCCTTAGAAGTTCTTTTGATTAATCCTAATTGAATAAGATAGGGCTCATAAACATCAAGGATAGTATTTTTTTCCTCAGATGTTGCTGAAGATAATGCTTGAAGCCCAACAGGACCCCCTTCAAATTTATTAATAATTGCTTCTAATATCTTTATGTCTCCTGTTTCTAATCCTAATTCATCAACTTCTAAAAAGCTTAAACTATTAATAACAATTTCTTTAGTGATGGTATTTTTATTTTCCATCTGTGCGAAGTCACGGACTCTTTTTAGTAGCTTGTTAGCAATTCTAGGGGTGAAGCGAGAACGTTTTGATAATTCTTTTGCTGCATCGTCATCAATTTCAATGTTTAGTATCTTGGCAGACCTTCTTATTATCTCTTCTATTTCTTTTGGTTCATAAAAGTTTAATTGAAATATCGCTCCGAATCTGCCCCTTAGGGGAGAGGAAAGCATATCTAATTTTGTGGTTGCTCCTATTAGGGTAAAGCGAGGTAAAGTTAAATCTAATGTTTTTGCCATAGGCCCTTTTCCTAAAATTAAATTTAGTTTGAAGTCTTCCATAGCAGAATAAAGATATTCTTCAACTTGCTTATTTAACCTATGACATTCATCAATAAAAAGAAAGTCTCCTTCGTTTAAGCTAGTTAGCAATGCAACTAAATCACCGGGCCTTTCAATAATCGGTGCCGCTATAGTTCTAATGTTTCCTTCTGCTTCTTTAGCTATTAAATATGCGAGAGTAGTTTTTCCTAACCCAGCAGGACCATAAAAAAGTAAATGATCAGGAGAATCATTTCTTTTTTTTGCTGCACCAATAATAATTTTCAAATTATTTTTAATTCTTTCTTGTCCAATATAATTTGACCACTTTTGTGGACGAAGTGTATTCTCTATGATTTCTTCAGAATTATTTAATTGTGGAGAAAAAGACTTGACAGACATTTTATGCTATGTTATATTATCTTCACGAACTAATAAAACGATTCCTGAACTGGGGGGAAGGGAATTTTTTTAGTTAATGGTTAACTTGGTTTCGACTGGGTTATACCTCGAAAAATTTCTTGGCTTAGCCCTACCGCTAACGAGGACCCCCAGTTCAGGAATTGTTTGAAAGCCCTTTAGGGGGCTTTTTTGTTATCCCGCGACCCTTCTTACTTCTTCAATTGTTGTTACTCCTTTTAACACTTTAATTAATCCATCTTGTTTCATTGTAGTCATTCCTTTTTTAATAGCCATTTTCTGCAAGGCTGATGTTGATGGAGAAGTTAAAATAAAGTCTTCTATTTCATCGTCAATAATCATTGCTTCAAAAATACCAACTCGTCCCTTGTATCCAGTAAAATTACAATATTCACATCCTTTTATATCAGCGATTTCTAATTCTTCGCTAATTTCTGGCATGTCAATATTGTCAGGGATGCCAGCTAAACCCGTCTTAATTTCATCAAAAATTTCTTTAGACATTTTTTTCTTTTCTGTGCATTTAGGGCAAACTTTTCTCACAAGTCTTTGGGCGATAGCTGCATTAATAGCAGGAGCTATATTAGTCGCAACTTCTCCTAACGCTTGGAACCTGGCAATTGTTCCTGCTGCTTCGTTTGCATGTAATGTGCTTAATACTAAGTGTCCAGTCAGTGCCGCTTGTAAAGCAATAGAAGCAGTTTCTAAATCTCTAATTTCTCCAACAAGTATGGCATCAGGGTCTTGCCTAACAATAGACTTTAATCCTGCGGCAAAATTATATCCTTTTTTAGGTTTTACTTGTGTTTGAGAAATTCCTTCTAGATGGTATTCAATAGGGTCTTCAATAGTAATAACTTTAATTTCTGGATTTCTAATTTTCTTTAGAAAAGCATAAAGGGTGGTTGTTTTACCAGAACCAGTTGGCCCAGTAACGATAATCATCCCATTAGGTTTTTTTGCTTCTTTTGAAAAAATATCATAGATGTCTTTTCTTAATCCTAAACTTTCCAGGTCAATTAGATTTTTAGGATTAAGGACTCTCATAACAATAGTCTCTCCGTATTCAGTCGGAAGAGTTGAAACTCTGATTTCTATTTCTTCACCTGACTCAAAAATAATTGAAAATCTTCCGTCTTGAGGCTTATCGTCAACATTTAATTTTAATCCACTTAGAAGTTTTATTCTCGAAACAATTCTTTGATGCTTTAAGGTGTCAAAATTAAAAATTTCTTGCAATATTCCATCAATTCTTGCTCTTAAAGTTGACCCTTCGGGAATAGCTTCTATATGTAAATCGGAACAATTCAATAAAATAGAGCTAGACATTATTGTTTTTATAATAACAGAAACGTCAGCTTTTAATGATTCTTCTATTTCTTTTTTGAAATCAGCAACACTATGAATATTTTCTTTTAGTTTTTCCTGAAGTTCATTTTCTATTTCAATTTTACTTGTGATATTGTCCATTATTTTAAATATGATAATAATTTATATTTTGCTCTTTCTATACTATTTTCTTCTATTGAGAATATACCACCTCTTTCTTTGAAAAATCCCTTAAAATACATACTTATTCTTTGAACGATATATTTTCTATCAGAATAAATAAGTGCTTTTATTATATTCTTTTCTTCCCATAAGAAAAAGAAAGAAGAAATATTTAAGAAATTTTTGAGTCTTTCTACAGAAAAGCTTAAATTTTTAGAACTAGTATTGCTTTCCAAAAAATCTTTCTTTGAAATAGAAGAGATATAAACATCTCCCTCAAAAGTAAGATTCTTTAGAACGATTTCTAATAATTTATTATTTTCAATAGACCCTGAAAAAAGGCTTAAATCTCCACCATTTTTTAATATCCACCTAACAGTAGAAACCTTTTTTCTATTGTTAGTCTTTTTACCTGAAAAAGCAAGTCCATAAAGAAGAAAATTAAGAGCATCTCTATTATTGTATTCTCCAAAATCTTTTAGTAAACAAGCTATTGTTTGAGATAATGATTGATTTTCATCTATGATATTAATTTCTCCGTAATTTTGATTATTTAGATTCTTATCAATATTTATGATGGTGCAATTAGATAATTGTTCGTTATTTTCTAAAAGATCTTCAACTTCTTTGAAGTCTTCAATTCCCAAAACAAAAAGAATATCATATTCTGGAGAAAAGAAATTTTCTCCAGAAATAATTTTGCAGGAAAATTTTTCATCTCGAGCATTTTTATCTTTCGGCTCTAAGTAAAGAATAATTCCTTTTCCTTTTTTCTCATAATAAACTTCTGATATTTCGTCATCAAAAGAAACTTGAAACTTTTTGCCTCCTCTGCTTTTAAGAAAATCTAACAATTCTTTAGGGATTTTTTTAGAAGGAAAACATGCTTTCTTTCCAATGCTTTGAAGCATAAAAAAAAGGGCTAAACTAGCCCCAACTGCATCATTGTTTGCATTTCTTTTAGTTAAGATTCCTATATTATTTGAACCTTCTATGACCTTTTTAATATCCATAATACAACATTAATTTATTATATTTAATATTAAAAGTCAATTTAATTTTGACAATAAAAGAAAAGAGTATAAAATGAAAAACAATGAAGATAGAATACTTTTCAGAAAATTTAAAAGAAACAAAAGAAATAGGCAAATCTTTAGCTAAAGATAGGAAAAGATTTATTGTTTTTGAAGGAGATTTAGGGGCAGGAAAAACTTCTTTTATTCAGGGCTTCGCTAAAGGTTTAGGGTTGAATAGAAAAATTACAAGTCCAACTTTTATTATTATGAATAAATATCCATTAAAAAATAAAAAGTTTTTCTGTCATTTTGATTTTTACAGAATTAAAAATAAGAAAGAGCTTAATACAATTCCTCTTAAAGATATATTTACAGATAAGAATAATATTATTTGTATTGAGTGGCCAAAAATAGTTAAAAGTTTTCTTCCAAAAGACATTATAAAAATACAAATCGTTCCAACAGATGAAAACAAAAGAAAAATAATAATTGATTATGGAAAATAAAGATAATTTTGTAATAATTGATTCAAATTCAATAATCCATAGAGCTTTTCATGCTTTACCTCCATTAAGATCTAAAGATGGACAAGTTGTTAGTGCTGTTTACGGATTTCTTTTAGTTTTATTTAAACTCTTAAAAGAATTAGAGCCTAAGTATTTTGTAGCTTGTTTTGATGTACCAAGCCCAACTTTTAGAAAAAAAATGTATGATGATTACAAAGCACAAAGGAAAAAAGCGCCTGATGAGTTATACATTCAAATACCAATAGTTAAGGAAGTTCTTAAATCATTCAATGTTCCTGTTTTTGAAAAAGCAGGATTTGAAGGAGATGATCTAATAGGGACATTGTCAAGAAAAATTGATGGAAGAAAAAACATTATTGTTTCTGGAGATATGGATAATTTTCAATTAATTAATAATAGTACTTTTGTTTATTATTTAAATAAAGGAGTTAAAAGTGCGGTAATATATGATGAAAAAGCAGTAAAAGAAAAATACAATGGACTTTCTCCCGAACAACTAATAGATTACAAAGCTTTAAGGGGAGATGTCTCTGATAATATTCCCGGAGTTAAAGGGATAGGAGAAAAAACAGCAATTAGTTTAATTAAAGACTTTGGGGATATTTTTAATTTGTATAAAAAAATAGATTTAGGAGAAGATAATTTGTCTTTAAAAACAAGAGAAAAATTAATTAATGACAAAGAAAGAGCTTTCTTAAGTAGAGAGCTTTCTGAAATTAAAAAAGATATTCCTCTTGATATTGATTTAGAAAAATGCGAATGGGGAGGATATAACGAAGAAGATGTATTAAAAATGTTAGAAAATTTTGGTTTTAATAGTTTAATGAAAAATGTTACAGCGAAACCAATTGGTGAAAATCTAAGATTATGGTAAAATAAGAACATGGAAAATATTTTAAACAATCCAGACGAATTAAGAAAAGTAAGAGCTGCTCTTTTGAACATATTAGAAGACACGGATGATTTAAGGCGTTCAGCGGTAGATGAAAGAAACAAGACAACGGCAATTATTGAGAATCTTACTGATGGGGTTATATTATTAAACAGAAAAAAACAGATTGAAATTATTAATTCTTCAGCAGTAGATTTATTTTCTCTTGATAAAAAAACAGCAGCGGGGATGTGTTTTTTAGATTTAGTAAATAGAGACAATGCTAATCAATTTAGAAGCATACTAATAGATGAAGACAAAAAGAGAATTAAAAGCACATATAGAGAAGGAGCGACAGCAATAAATGATCTTCACTTTGAAATTACATCAGTATTATTAAAAGATAATGAAGAAGAAAAAGGATTTTTAATTATTTTTCACGATGTAACAAAAGAAAAGCTTATTGAAAAAATGAAAACAGAGTTTGTTTCTGTTGCTGCCCATCAATTAAGAACGCCTTTATCAGCAATAAAGTGGACTATTCAAATGATATTAGATGGTGATTCTGGGGAAATAAATGAGGAACAAAGAGATTTATTAGGAAAAACATATTTAAGTAACGAGAGAATGATAGTTTTAATTAATGATCTTTTGAATGTAAGTAGGATCGAAGAAGGTAGATTATTATATAATCAAGAAATTTCTCAATTAGAAGATATTGTAGAAGAAATTATAAATAGCTCTGGAGAATTAATTAAGATTAAAAAGATGAATGTAGACTACAAGAAGCCAGAGAAATTATTGCCAAAAGTTAAAGTTGATAAAGAAAAAATGGGAGTGGTAATTCAAAACCTTCTTGAGAATGCTATTAAATATACTCCAGAAAGTGGAAATATTAAAATTACTATTGAAAGTGATAATAAAAATGTTATATTTAAGATAAAAGATTCAGGAGTTGGAATACCAAAGAATCAACAAGACAGAATATTTACAAAATTTTTCAGGGCGGAAAATGTAACAAGAATGGAAACAGACGGAACAGGACTTGGATTATATACAACAAAAAATATTGTACAAGCACATAAAGGGGAAATATGGTTTGAATCTGAAGAGAACAAAGGAACTGCTTTTTATTTTACGCTTCCTATTAATAAATAATAAATAATATAAAATATATGATTAAAAAAATATTGGTAATTGAAGATGATAAGTTTCTAAGAGAATTAATGAGTAAAAAACTTATAACTATGGAATATGATGTTGTTTCTGCTGTTGATGGAGAAAGTGGATTAGCAATGATTAAAGAAACAAAACCGGATGTTGTTCTTTTAGATTTAATTTTGCCCGGAATTAATGGTTTTGAAGTTTTAGAAAAAGCTAAAAAAGACCCAGAAATAGCAAACATTCCAGTGATTATACTTTCTAATCTTGGACAAAAAGAAGATATTGAAAGAGGACTTGGTTTGGGTGCAGTAGACTTTATGGTTAAAGCTCATTTTACTCCTCAAGAAATAGTTGAAAAGCTAAAAACTATTTTAGGATAATGCCTGAACTTCCTGAAGTAGAAATAATAGTCAGAGGATTAAGAAAAGAAGTTATTGGAAAAACTTTCTCTGATGTTTGGACTGATACAAAGAAACTTGTTAAACAAGATAGCTTTGAGGACTTTAAGAGAAAACTTATTGGCAGAAAGATAGTATCAATTGGAAGGAGAGGTAAAAATATCCTTATTTATTTAGATAATGAAGAGATTCTTTTAATTCATCAAAAAATATCAGGACATTTATTGCTTGGCAAATGGAAGTTTGAAAATAATGTATGGGTTCCTCCAGTTGGCCCATTGTCTGACGATAGAGTTAACGGATATTTACATATAGTCTTTTCTTTAGACGATGGAAGACAAATAGCTCTTTCTGACCAAAGAAAATTTGCTAAAATAGAAATAATTAAAGATGTAAATTTTGATTTAGGTCCGGAGCCTTTAGATATTGATTTTAATTCTTTTAAGGATTTATTTAAGAGAAAAAAAGGAAAAATTAAACAAATTTTAATGGATCAAAATTTTATTGCAGGAATAGGGAATATATATGCTTCAGAAATACTTTATCTTTCTAATGTTCATCCTGAAGAATCAGCAAATAAATTAGACGAAAAAGATTTGAAAAAAATATATGATAATATGCAGTTTATACTTAAGGAATCAATTAGACTTAAGGGAGACAGTTTTTCTGATTTTAGAGATCTTAATGGAGAAAAAGGGGGGTTCCAAAATATAATGAAGGTTTATCAAAAAAATGGCAAAGAATGTGAAAAATGTGGAGCGAAAATATTAAGAATAAATTTAGGAGGAAGAGGAACATTTTTTTGTCCTAATTGTCAAAAAAAGAAATGATTATACTTTTTTACGGAAAAGATACCTACAGAATTAGAGAAAAAACTAAGGAAATGATTGAAAAGTACAAAGAGAAAAATAAAAATAGTTTTTCTTTTTTTCAAGGAAAAGATATTGATGAATTAAGGCAAGAAGTTCTTTCGATTTCAATGTTTGATCCTAAAAAACTAATTATAGTCAATGATTTATTGATAGATAAAGAAAATCTTGAATTATTCAAAAAATCTCCAAACATACTTCTATTAATTAAGGAAGATGATAAAAATAAAGAATTATTTGATAAAGTTCAAGAGTTTAAGCCTTTAAGTGATGCAAAGCTTAAAGAATGGATAAGAGAAAAAGCAAAACAATTAAATGGGGAAATTGAAGTAGATGGAATTAATATGCTCGTAGACTTCATAGGAAACGATTTATGGAGAATGGAACAAGAAATATTAAAGCTTGTTAATTATTCTAATAAAATATCAACTGAAAATATTTTAAAATTAGTAAGAGATAAAGAAGACACTAATATCTGGGAAACAATAGATGCGATTGCTAAAAAAGACCAAAAAAAAGCAATTCGCTTGGTAAGAAATCATATAGAAAAAGGGGATACTCCTGTTTATCTTTTAGTAATGATAGCTTCTCAAATAAGAAAAATAATCTCTGCTAAAGATGGGGAGCCAGCCAATTATTTTGTTTCTAAATTATCAGAAAACTTTACAATGGTAGAATTAAAAAACATGTATAATAAGATAGCAGAATTAGATTTTAGTATTAAAACTGGACAGATTAATCCTAATTCAGCAATAGATATTTTAATTTGTGGAATATGAAGATAATTTGTTTTGATGTTAACGGAACTTTAGTTGAAGAGAGTCCATGGGACAGCTTTAATTTAGATGTGAAAAGCAAAGAAGAATTCAAAAAAGTTTTCAAGGATTTTTATGAAAATAAGATAGAGGTCGCGGATTTGTGGGAGAAAATAGTATTAATTCTTAAAGAAAATAAAAAAGATAATGAAGAATATATATTAGAATCTTTTAATCCAAAAATGCACCTAAAAGAAGGTGCGGAGGAATTAATTAAATACTTAAAACAAAAAGAATATAAAATATACTTGATATCTTGTTCCGTTGATTTTTATTTAGAAAAACTTTGCAAGTTATTATTAATAGATGGTTTTTATGCAGGAACCCACTTTTACTTTGAAAATAAGAAATTAGATATTATTCAGAGTGAGTGTGTTAAAAATAATTTTAAGGAAAGAAAAATTAAAGAATTAGCAGAAAAAGAAAAAGTTAATTTAAACGAAATAATTTTTGTTGGTGACGGGAAAAATGATGTTGGAGTTTTTAAATTAACGGGAAAGGGGATTGCAATTGATAGTAATGTTGAAGAGCTAAACAATGCTTCTTGGAGAAAAATTAAAAAATTAGAAGAAATTAAAAGTATTCTCTAGCTGGTTGGAGTAGCGTAGTATCGAAATTTTATATTCTACTATGGTAGCATAGAGATATGAAAAATAAAGAATTAAAAGATTATTTACAAACACTAATAGCTCAATCAGAGAATAGAACTAAGGGAATGACAATGGACGTAAATAGAATAATTCCTAAATATGGAGAATCTTTTTTAGCTTATGATTTTTCTGAAAATGGAGCAGACTTTATTCTTTCTCAAGGAGATAAAAAGATTGTAATCGAAGTTGGTTCTGGTCAAAAAATTGTAAACAAATATTAGAAACAAATAAAAAAATAAACCCAAGCTATGGGTTAATTATTTCAAATGATGAATTAGGTTATATTGAAGAATATAATATAGTTAAGATTCCTTTGAGTTATTTTTTATTGATTTAATTTTTTTCATCAATCTTGATTTTTTTCTTGCTGCTGTATTCTTTTTAATCACTCCTCTTTTAGCAGCTTTATCAATTGCTTTGTATATTTGAGGAATCATCTTTTCAACATTGTCAGTTTCTTTTGAAGAAAGTAAAACATTAGCTTCTTTTGTAAGCTTTCGCATTTCCAAGACCCTTTTCTTGTTCATCAATCTTTTTCTTTCGCTTTGGCGAGGTCTTCTTTTTGTTGTTTTTGTAATTGGCATATATGGTGTATATATACACTAATTGTTCAAAATTTGCAAGTTTTGCTATAATGAATCTATGATAAGTTATATTAATGGAAAAATTATATATATTAATGATAAAACAATAACGATTGAAAGGTCAGGAATTGGTTTTGATGTTTTTTTGAACTCTAGAGATATTAATAAAATTTCTTTAGGTCAAGAAATAGAAATTTTTACAGAATTAGTTTTGAAAGAAAAAGAAATTGAATTATATGGTTTTTTAAGTATGGAAAAACTAAAACTTTTTAAAACGCTAAAAAATATTTCAGGAATTGGACCTAAAAGCGCTATAGATCTTTCTTTTGTTAGCTCTTTAGAAGAACTTAAAGATTTAATTGAAAAAGGAGAAATAAAAGGAATTGGAGAGAAGAAATTACAAAAGATACTTTTAGAAATAACAGGAAAAGTTAAATCAATAAAAGGAAAGATTAATGATGATGCAGTCGAAGGGCTTATTTCTTTAGGATTTAAAAAAAATAAAGCAATAGAAGCTCTTAAAAGTGTTCCCAATGAAATAGAAGATACAGAACAAAGAATAAAAGAAGCATTAAAATTATTATGAGAAAATATATTAATATTATTAAAAAAATTATTCCTAACTTTTTAATTAGTTGGTACCATTTTATTTTATCATTTTTAGGAGCTTTTTATTGTGGTTTTCCTGGGAAAAAAATTAAAGTAATTGGAATCACAGGAACAAATGGAAAATCAACTGTAGTAAATATTACCTCGCAAATATTGAAAGAAGCAGGATATAAAGTAGCTTCATCGTCTTCAATTGTTTTTAAAATTGGCGACACAGAAGAAGAAAACAAAATGAAAATGACAATGCCGGGAAGATTTGTTCTTCAAAAGTTTCTAAAAAAAGCAGTTAATGAAAAATGTGATTATGCAATAATAGAAGTAACTTCAGAAGGAATAAAACAACATCGTCATCAATTTATTAATTTTGATGTTGTTGCAATTACTAATTTAACTCCCGAGCATATTGAAGCTCATAAAGGATTTGAAAATTATAAAAAAGCTAAAGGGGAATTATTTAATATTTCTAAAAATATACACATAATTAACAACGATGATGACCACAATGATTATTTTAAAAGTTTTAAAGCTAAAGAAATTATAACTTATGGAATAAAAACAGGAGATATTAAAGCAGAAAAAATTAATCTTTCTCCAAATGGCTCTATTTTCACAGTAAATAAAGAAGAGTTTAAGCTAAAACTATTATGTGAATTTAATATATATAATGCTTTAGCAGGAATATCAATAGGATTATCTCAGGGAATTTCAATTGAAAATTGTAAAAAAGGATTGTTAAAAGTTGAACAAATTGCAGGAAGAATGGAAGAGGTTGTAGATAATATTTTCGTTGATTATGCTTTTACTCCTAATGCGCTAGAAAAAGTATACAATTTTCTAAAACCAAAAGATGGCAGATTGATTTGTGTTTTAGGTTCTTGTGGTGGAGGACGAGATAAATGGAAAAGACCAGTTTTAGGTAAAATAGCAGATACTTATGGAGATATAGTTATTATTACTAACGAAGATCCTTATGATGAAGACCCAATGGAAATTATTAATCAAGTTGCCGAGGGTGCTCCTAAATCAGAAAAGATAATTGACAGAAGAGAAGCGATTAAAAAATCACTTCAGTTAAAAACAGAAAAAGATGTTGTTATTATCACAGGGAAAGGATGTGAGCCATGGATATGTATTGCTAATGGAAAGAAAATACCATGGGACGATAGGGCAATTATTAAGGAAATAATATCTTAATTTATTGATAATAATTAATAAAATTGCTATTATTCGTTTACAAAGTCCCCGTAGTTCAACGGATAGAACAAGAGACTCCTAAGCTCTAGATAAAGGTTCGATTCCTTTCGGGGACACATTTTAGGGCCCATGGCTCAATTGGTAGAGCGTTTCCATGGCATGGAAGAGGTTAGGAGTTCAAGTCTCCTTGGGTCCACATTTCTCAAAAAATAAAGTTTAGGATATAATATAAATATGAAAAAATCACCAATTGTTGAAATAGCAAAAAAAGTTTGTCCTGCAGTTGTAACAATAGTTGCTTCAAGGGACCTACCAAAAGTAGAAGAGTTTTATTTCCTTCCTTTTAGGGGAGAAAAAGTAGCTTTTCCTAAAAGTATAAATAAAGAAAAACAAAAAACTAAAATAGGAGGTGGTTCAGCTTTTGTAGTTTCAAAAGATGGTTATATTTTAACTTGTAATCATGTTGTAGAAGAATCTGATGCAGAATATACTGTTATTTTTGATCCTGACCATAAATATATAGCAGAGGTTCTTTCTAGGGATCCCTTAACGGATACAGCAATACTTAAAATTAAAGATAGTAATTTTTTTCCTTTTCTTAAAATGGCTAATTCCGATAAAGTAGAATTGGGTGAGTCGGTTCTTGCCGTTGGAAATCCTTTGGGTGAATTTGAAGATACTTTATCTTCTGGTATAATTTCAGGATTAAGTAGAAGGATTACAGCATATAATGGAACAAGTCAAAATAATTCTAAAGCAACTAATTTGAGAGGTTTATTACAAACAGATGCAGCTATTAATCCCGGGAATTCAGGTGGACCTTTGGTTAATATGAAAGGAGAGGTGATAGGGATAAATACAGCAATGGTTATGGGAGCAGAAAATATTGGTTTTGCACTTCCTATTAATTATATCAAAGAAGATTTAGAAGAAGTGAGAAAAGAAGGAAAAATTAAAAGACCATATTTAGGATTAAAATATATTCTTTTGAATCAAGAAATTGCTAAAGAAAATAAAATAGATTGTTGTTTTGGAGCTTTAGTTGTCCGAGAAATGTTTGGGGAACCAGCAGTTGCTAAAGGTTCAAGTGCTGAAAAAGCTGGAATAAAAGAATATGACATTATATTAGAAATAGATGGAAAGTTAATTACAGAAGATAATAATATAAATGAAGTTCTTTCTAAATGCACAATTAATCAAAAAATATCTCTCAAGGTATTAAGAGGCGATAATGAAATTGATCTCGAGGCAGTTCTAAAGGAGAAGAAATAACTTAAGGCTGAAGAATTTCTTCAGTTTCTCCATTTATTGAAATAACTACTTTTTTAATATATTCAAATTGAAGCAATGTTTTTTCAATTTGATTTCTTATTGCTATTACTGTAGCAGATCCAGCAATATTCTCTTGAAGTTTTTGATTAAAATCTACTGTTGCGACGCCGTTTTCTAAGTTTAGGCTATAGAGAACAGTCTCTGGATTAATCATTGAGAAAATTCCACTTTCTGTTTCTTCATTATGAGGGCCATTAAGAAGTTCTTCAATTGCAAGTTCAGGTAATGATTTTCCTCCTGTAATCGAAACACTCCTTGTAACCTTAATTAATTCTTCTTGTTCTGCATTTATATTTAAGAAAAAAACATCAACATTCTCATTTTCAAAAACAGGAAGGGTAGATTTTTGATTAATTTCGTCATACTTTCCATCAGTAATAGCACTAATTATTTTTTTATTTTCAATTGTAACTTCTATGATGTGCATAGTTAAAACCTGAGTTACTATTTCTTTAGATCTATCTCCATATCCACCATGAGAAGATTCAAAAGCAAAATAATATTTACCATTTTCAAAAGTTAAAAAAGTTAAATTATCACCATCAAAAACATAAGTAGGGCAATTATTTATTATCCAATTTTCTGCTATTATTTGTGGGTCTGTTTCTTTATTATTTAATAAAAAGTAGATTAATCCCAATAAAGCAATAATAATTAAAAGAATCCATATTATATTTTTATTCATATTTTTGTTTATTTATTATCTTTTCTTTACATTATCATATGAAATACAAAAAATAAAGTTTACTAATTTTGTAATATCTTGTAATATTAAAAATATAAAATGAATAAAAAATTATTTATAGTCATACCTTTCTTATTATTCTTTGCTTTTCCAGTATTAGCCGTATGCCCTATTTGTACGGTAGCTGTTGGGGCAGGGGTAGGAGTTTCTCGTTCTGTTGGAATAGACGACCTTATAGTAGGCTTATGGATTGGAGGATTTCTTGCGTCATTAATTATGTGGACAGAGGATTGGTTAAGCAAGAAAAATATTAATTTTAAAGGAAGAACGATTGTTAATATATTAGTATATTTATCTTTAATGATAATCCCTCTATATCTTTCAGGGATAATTGGTAATCCATTAAATACTTTTTGTGGATGTGGGGTAGATAAACTTCTTTTTGGTATAATCGGTGGAAGTATTGCCTTTTGGTGTGGAGCTAATTGGTATGAATATCTAAAAGAAAAAAACAATAATAAGGCATACTTTCCTTTCCAAAAGGTATTAATGCCTATTTTACCAATAATAATTTTAAGTATAATTTTTTACTTTTTAATAAAATAAAAATATGACTAAAAAAATAGAAAATATAGAAGAATTTATTAAGAAATTTGATGATATGAAGAAGCAAGATAAAATGGATCTATCATCAGACCAAGACCTTACTATTGCAATAATGAATTTAATTTCAATTGAAGAACATTTCTTTTTTACAGGAGCTAAGCTTCAAAACACAGAATATTACGATATGATTAAAGACGTTAGAGATATGAGAAAAGAGCTTCTTCAAAGAATTATTAAAGAATATGAAGGAGAAGTATGGTGTATTTCAAAGCATTTATTAGCTGCTAGTTATAGATTAATGGAAGTAGGAACTAAACAATTAGGGATAGGAAAAAAGAAAGATGCTTATGAAATGTTTGATAAGGCATATAATCTATATTCTCTTTTTTGGGGATTAAACTTAAAGCTTTTGAATGTGGGGGACATTAAAAAGATAGATGAAAATGCGATTAATAAGGAGGATAAAGAAAAAAAGGGCTTTATGGGTAAAATGGGAGAGTTAGTTAAAAAGGCAATAGATTGTTGTATTGAGTAAAATGATTAATAAAAAAATAATAATATCTTTTATTTTTATTTTTGTTATTTTAGGAATAGCCTGTTTTTTTTATGAAATTAAATATGTAGATAAGATTTATCCAGGTGTTAGCATAGGAGAAATAAATATAGGAGGGAAGACATTAACAGAAGCAGAAAGAATAATAAATAGGGAATTAGATAAAATAAAACAAACAGGGATTATCTTTAGGTATGAAAATAAAGATTTAACTATATATCCTATTATCTCTTCTTCTGATGGAGCAATAGTAGATATCTTAATTAATTTTGATGTTGAAAAAACATTAAATAAAGCTATTCTTATTGGAAGAGGTAGAAATATAATAAACAGTACAATTGAAAAAATAAAACTAATATTTGGTAAAAAAAATTATATTACCTTAATAACTGAAATTAATAATGAAAAAATAAATAAATATTTGATAGAAAGTTTTTCATTGTTTGATCCCCAAGATGCCTATTATTATTATGATAAAAATGGAAATCTTTTAATTCAACCAGAGAAAGATGGAAAGGCTATTAAATATGAAAATTCTTTAATTGTTTTGAAGAGCAATTTAGAAGCTTTTAATTTTTCAGATATTATTTTAGAAGGTAATGATGCGATCCCTCAAATATCAGCTAATAATTGTTTAGATGCTAAAAGTAATTTAGAAGATATTTTAAATTTAGCGCCTGTTAAATTAAAATACCTAAAAAGGAAATGGACCATTAATGAAAAAGACCTGTTAGGAATGATTACTATTTCCGAAGAAAACAATAATTTATTTTTTAACTTAGATGAAACTAAAATTAAAGAATATATTAGAAAAAATATTTCGCCAGAAATAGACCAAGTATCATCTTTGCCTAAATTTATTTTTATTGATAATGTTATTCAAAATTTTGAACCGGGTAAAGAGGGTAAAAAATTAGATGTTGATTCGACTGTAAAATTATTAATTAATTTAATAGAAAATCCATTTAATGAGGCTGAACTGACAGTTAATATACTTCCTTTTCCCGAAGATGTTAATGAAGACGTGAGCGATTATGGAATAAAAGAAATTATAGGGAAATATTCTTTAGGGTTTGAGGGTTCAACGGTTGCTCGTACACTTAATATCAAAAATGGTTCTAAATCTCTAAATGGATTATTACTAAAACCAGGAGAAGAATTTTCTATGATTGAAGCTTTGGGGGACATTGATGAAGAACATGGTTATGAAAAAGAAGCTGTTATAAAAGGGGATGCAATTTATTATGAATTTGGTGGAGGACTTTGCCATACGAGCACAACTTTATTTAGAGCGGTTCTTGATTCAGGGCTACCAATAACAATGAGACAAAATCATTCATATAATATGCCTTATTATCAGCCTGCTGGAATAGACGCTACTATTTATAATCCTAGTCCAGATTTCAGGTTTGTTAATGATACAGAAAATTATATTTTGATACAGTCTGAAGTTGTTGATAGTGAATTATACATTGAGCTATGGGGAGCTAAAGATGGAAGAATAATAGAAAGAACAGAGCCTGTTATATATAATATAGTTAAACCGTTAGCAACAAAATATATTAAAACTTCTACGTTAATTTCTGGAGATGTAAAATGTACATATATGCCATATGATGGAGCAGATACATATTTTGATTATATAGTTACTTATTCTGATGGAACCATTAAGAATAAGCGTTTCAAATCTCACTATATTCCAAGACAAGGAGTTTGTCTTGTTGGTGCTTAAAAGAGCAAATTACTTTTTGTAGTATTTTTTATAACTTTTTTGTTATTTTTTTTGAATGACTCTCATTATCATGAAGTTAATATTTTCATTAATATTTATTGTTTTAATATTTATATATTGTATAAAATAAGAAATATTTTTAAAATAAAATATCTGTTATTTAGTGTCTCCTAATGGGTGACTAACGGGATTTGAACCCGTACAAACACCTCCACAGGGTGTTGTGCTACCATTACACCATAGCCACCATAATGTGTCCCCGGCGCGAATCGAACGCACAACCTACAGATTAGAAGTCTGTCGCTCTATCCTATTGAGCTACGGGGACATATATATACTTAATATCAAAGTATTAAAGAAAAATCAAGAAATTTTTTGACGAAGAAAAAGAAAAGTGATATAAGTGAAATATATAACGGGGTATAGTGAAACGGCTATCACGAGTCCTTTGGGAGGATTTATTCTGAGTTCGAATCTCAGTACCCCGAAGGCAAATGCGAGTGTAGCTCAATGGCAGAGCGACAGCCTTCCAAGCTGTACATGAGGGTTCGATTCCCTTCACTCGCTCCAATGAAAAAAATTGCTGTTATCGGCGGAGGAGTAATAGGTCAATATATATCTTGGAAATTAAGCAGGGCAGGTTATAATGTTTCTGTTTTTGATTATAGAAAAAAAGAATACCTGAAAGATAAGTCTTGTTCGGTTTTAGTTTCAGAAAGAATTAAAGATTTTATACCAATAACAGATGATATCATAGAAAATACAATAGAATTTTGTGATATTAATTTTAACAGAAGAAAAACTACATTAAAATTTAGTCCAAAGCATTTAGCTCTGAATAAAGAAAAGTTGATGAATATGCTTTTAGATTTGAATATTAAAAATGGAACAAGGTTTTTCTTTGAGACAAGAGTTAAAAAAATTCCAAAAGATTTTGATTTTATTATTGGGTGTGATGGAGCAGATTCTACAGTTAGAAAAATCTTAAAACTTAAAAATCCTAAAATGAAAATGGGTGTTCAATGGTGTTTAAATCAAAAAGATTATTCTAAAACTACAGAAACATTTTTAAGAAAAAATGGTTTTGCATGGAGAATACCAAGAGGTGAAAAAATAGAGTGTGGCTTTTTTGGTGATAGCGATGAAAGAGGAGATGATATGAAAGGAGCGTTAATTCCTGTTCCCGGCTTTCCTTTTATTAATGCAGGATTAATTTTTTCTAATAAAGATAATGTTGCTTTGTGTGGAGATGCAATGGGACTTACAAAGCCGTGGAGTGGAGGAGGTATAATATGGGGACTTTATTCTGCTGATATGCTAGTTAAAAACTTTCCTAATTTTAAAAAATACAAAAAGGAAGTTATTGGATTTTTTTGGTGGAAAATATTAATAGGAAAAATTTTAAATAACTTAGTACATTTTTTAGGAGTCTATTTTCCATATGTTATTCCTAAAAAAATATATTATGATAATGACTTTTCGGTTGCCTTTAGAGGTAAAAAGTGATAGTCTTTAAGCATAATAAATTGGAGGAGTGCCTGAGCGGCTTAAGGGGATGGTTTCGAAAACCATTGTAGATTAATTTCTACCGTGAGTTCGAATCTCACTTCCTCCGCTCTTTAAAATATGTTTTCATTTATTAAAAAAAATAAAAAGATAGAAAACGTTGAGGAGGCAATAGAAAAAATAGAAAAATTAGAAGCTAAGATTAAAGAGCTTTCTTATAGTATTGAAAAAATTGAAAAAGAAAATGAGGAAAATATCCAGAAGGTAAAATTATTAAGATATAATCCATTTAATGAAATGGGTGGAGATCAAAGTTTTACTCTTGCATTATTAAATAAAAATAATAGTGGTGCAATTATTACCTCTATATTCAATCAAGAAAAAAGTAGAGTTTTTGGAAAGCAGATAATAAAAGGTACATCAACATATCCCTTAAGTAAAGAAGAGGAAGATATTATTAAAAATTATGGAAAAGAAGATTGAAACAATTTATCGTCCGCCAGTTGTAGTTATTCTAGGGCATATTGACCATGGCAAAACATCTTTATTGACTTCAATAAGGGACTTTAAGATATTAGAAAAAGAATCAGGAGGAATAACTCAGCATGTAGGAGCTTATCAAATAATTCACAATGATAAAAAAATTACTTTTATTGATACTCCGGGACATGAATCATTTTCAGCAATAAGAGCAAGAGGTTCAAAGTTAGCGGATATAGCAATTTTAGTTATTGATGCAGTTGAAGGAATTAAAAAACAAACAAAAGAAGCAATTGAACATATTAAAAAGGCTGGACTAATAACAATTATTGCTTTTAATAAAATGGATAAGCCGGGTGCTGATCCGGAAATGGTAAAACAGCAATTATTCAAAGAAGATATGGTGGTTGAATCTTATGGGGGGAAGATTCCGTCTGTAGAAATATCAGCATTAACAGGAAAAGGAATAACAGAATTATTAGATGTTATTCAATTGGTTGCAGAAATGGAAGAATTAAAATCGAATAATGTAGATTTAGCAGAAGGAGTAATTATTGAGTCATATATGGACTCAAAAAAAGGACCAACCTCAACTGTTTTAGTTGATAAAGGCATTCTTAAAAAAGGAGAATATATTGGAACGAATTCATCAGTTGGAAAAATTAAAAGTTTAGGAGATTTTCTTGGAAAAGAAATAGATAGCGCTTCTTCTTCTGATCCAGTAGTTATTATTGGTTTTGAAAATGTTCCTATGGTAGGTGAAAGGATGAAAGTATATAATACAGCAGATGAAGCAAGAGAAAATATTAAAGAAAAGCCAGTTCAAGAAAAACAAAATAATAATGAGGATTCAGATAAGAAATGTTTGAACTTAATAATTAAATCAGATGCTTTAGGTTCAATTGAGGCAATCAAAGAAATTCTAAATGTTCTTCCGCAAGAAACAGTGCAAATTAAAATTATTAAAGCGGAGGTTGGAAATGTTTCAGAAAAAGATGTTAAATTAGCGAAAGGAAGTGGTGCGGCAGTATTAGCGTTTAGAACTAAAAAAGATAAAATAGCAGAAATGTCAGCCGATAAAGATAAGATTAGAATATACGAGTTTGATATTATTTATGAATTGTCTCAGAAGGTTAGAGAATTAATGGAGAGAAAGCTTGTCAAAGAAAAAGAAAGAAAAGATTTAGGAAAAGTAGAGGTTTTAGCAATTTTCCGAACCGAAAAGAATAGACAAATTGTGGGAGGAAATGTTATTGAAGGAGAGGTTCAAAAAAGTTCAATGTTGGAAATTTGGAGGGATGGAGAAAAAATTGGTTCTGGAAAAATAGTAGGGTTGCAGTCAGGGAAGAAAGACTTTGATGTAGTTAAGAAAGGAAAAGAAAGTGGAATTCTTTATCAAGGCTCTGTAAGAATAAAGGAAGGAGATGAGTTGTTGATTTATAAGGAAGAATATATAAAAGAATGTTTAGAATAGAAAAAGTAAATAATTTAATAAAGAGAGAAATAGGAGTAATTATTTTAAAAGAGATTGATATTTTTCCGGGAACATTAGTGACGGTTACAAGAGTAGAATGTTCAGGAAATCTTTTTCAGTGTAAAGTATTTATATCAATTATTCCAGAGAATACATCAGAATCAGTAATGGCATTATTAAATAGAAATGTTTATAATATACAGCAGATCATTAACAAAAAAATTAAAATGAGGCCTGTTCCTAAGATATCTTTTTATCAAGAAACGAAAACTGCGGAAGCTGGTAAAATAGAAAAACTTTTATCAAGTATTGAAAAAAAAGATTAAAATTGCTATTCTTTCCTTATGGCGTGGTGGCCAAGCAGTAAGGCAAGAGTCTGCAAAACTCTTATACGCGGGTGCAATTCCCGCCCACGCCTCATAATATGATATATGCCTCGGTGCTGGAATTGGTATACAGGGCGGACTTAAAATCCGCTGGTCCTAGACCTTGAGGGTTCGAGTCCCTCCCGAGGCACAAAAAAACACGCTAATGCGTGTTTTATATTTCACTAACTTCTATATAGGCTTCTTTTATTCCGAATTCTTTTGCTTCTTCGGTTGAAGAAAACCATACATCTACCCAATAAGATCCTTTTCTAGTATGCATTCTATCTTCAACAATAAATACTTTGTCTCCAAAATATTCTGGTATTTTAATTTCTGTTCCAAAAGGAAGCATATTATTAGCTACAATACCGTCTCTTACCTGTGAACCACTTGCAGTAATAAAAGGGGTATCGTCCGTTTGATCAACAGTTGAAGAATATGCTGTTATAATAACCTTTACTAGATTTTTTTCAGATTCTTCTTTGTCAAAAGACATTGAAAGTTCTTCTATTTGATTGTCCTCCGTCAATTCTACTTTTGAATTAGCGATTAATGCTAATGAAAAGCAAAAGAAAAGTATAATTGCCGGGATTACGAAAAATATTTTCTTATTATACATATACTTAAATCCTGCTTGGCAGGATTATTAATATTGTCCACTATAATAGGTATTTTGTCAATACTTTTATCCACAAAATCTTGATTATATAAAATCTTTGTGTTATAAGAAATTATATGGAAAATCAAACATTACAAAAATTAACAGACTCAGTTTCTATCCCTAGAGGAGGAGATCTTGTCGACGGAAAAATTCTTGCAATAGAGAATTTATCTATGTATTTAGATATTGGACCTAGAAAAACAGGTATTATATATGGAGCTGAATATCAAAATGCTAAAAATATTCTAAAAAGTATTAAAATAGGAGATACTATATCAGTAAAAGTTGTTTCTCCTGAAAATGACGAAGGATTTGTAGAATTATCTTTAAGAGAGGCAGAGAAAGAATTGGCTTGGCAAACTATAAAAGATAAAAAAGAGAAGAGTGAGGAATTTGAAGTAAAAATTGATAAAGCGAATAAGGGTGGATTAATTACTGAAGTAGCTGGTATTCCTGCATTTATTCCAACCTCTCAACTTTCTTCAGATAATTATCCTCGTGTTCCTGAAGGAGATAAATCAAAAATATTAAAAAAATTACAATCATTTATTGGACAAAATATTAAAGTTAAAGTTTTAGATTTTGACGAAAAGAATGATCAAGTAATATTAACTGAAGAGTCAAGGGGTGGAGAGCAAAACCAAGAAATGGTAAATTCTTTGAAAGTAGGAGATATTGTCGAAGGTAAAATATCAGGAATTGTTAATTTCGGTGCATTTATTAAGTTTAATGCACCTAATGCCTCTGCAGATAATTCTGAAATAGAAGGACTTGTTCATATTTCTGAGCTTGATTGGCAATTAATAGAAAATCCTTCTCAGGTAGTTGAAGTTGGTCAAACAATAAAGGCTCAAGTTATAGAAGTAACACAAGGAAGAGTTTCTCTATCTATTAAAAATCTTAAAGATGATCCATGGCAAAATCTTGAATATAAAACAGGAGACATTGTTAAGGGAACAGTTACAAGATTTAATCCTTTCGGAGCTTTTGTTCAGTTGGTTGATGAAAATATTAAAGACGAATCAACAAAAATACAAGGACTTATTCATGTTTCTGAATTTGGGTCTGAGTCTAAAATGAAAGAAACAATTGAACTAAATAAAGTATACGATTTTCAAATTCTAAGCTTTCAACCACAAAGACATTGGATGTCTCTAAAAATAAAATAAAAATATATGAAAAGCCCGATTAAAGGTCTTATTAAGAATATTTTAATAATAATACTGATCTTTTTTGTGCTTGGTAGTGTTTTTGGTTTATTTAACATATCTAAAGAAAGTATTGAAGAAATTTCTATTACTCAATTAGCTGATGAAGTTAATCAAGGAAAAATAAAAGAAATAAAAGTTTTAAAGAACGATATTTCTATTATATATAAAGATGATACGGAAGCTTTAAGTAAAAAAGAAACAGGAGAAACATTAAGTCAGGCTTTAATTGGATATGGGGTTGAACAAAATAAGTTAAAAGAAATTTTATTCATTTTTGAAGAAGAAGATGATTCTTTGATGGAAATTTTAACATTTTTAGCGGTATTTATTATTCCTATAATTTTAATTATTATTTTTTTCTCAATAATTTTTAAAAATGCTAAAGCTGGTGCCGCTCAAACCTTTGATTTTACTAAAACAAAAGCAAAGATTTTTGGGGCAGAAGGTCATCCTAAAGAAAAAATAACATTTAAGGATGTAGCAGGATTAAAAGAAGAAAAACAAGAACTTGAAGAGATAGTAGACTTTTTGAAAAATCCTCAAAAATATCTAAAAATGGGAGCAAGAATTCCTAAAGGAGTTTTATTAGTTGGTCCTGCAGGTTGTGGAAAAACATTGCTTGCTAGGGCAGTTGCAGGAGAAAGTAATGTTCCTTTCTTTTCAGTAGCAGGTTCTTCTTTTGTTGAAATGTTTGTAGGAGTTGGGTCAGGAAGAGTAAGAAGTTTATTTGCTACAGCAAAAAAACACCAGCCATGTTTAGTTTTTATAGACGAAATTGATAGTATTGGAAAAACAAGGGGTCCAGCGATGACAGGAGGAAACGAAGAAAGGGAACAAACATTAAATCAATTATTAACTGAAATGGATGGTTTTGAACAAAATAATAAAATTATTATTTTAGCAGCAACAAATAGGCCAGATGTATTAGACGCAGCATTATTAAGACCGGGAAGATTTGATAGAAAAGTTGTTATTAATCTACCTGATATAAAGGAAAGAGAAGATATTTTAGGTATCCATTCAAGAGGAAAGCCTTTAGGAGAGGATATTAATATTAGAGAGGTAGCCGAAAGGACACCAGGTTTTTCAGGAGCCGATTTATCAAATGTTTTTAATGAGGCAGCGCTTTTGGCAGCAAAGAATGATAGTAAAAATATTTCTCAAGAAGAACTATTAGAATCAATTGAAAAAGTGTTATTGGGAACAGAAAGAAAAAGCCATATTATGACTGATAAAGAAAAAGAAATTATTGCTTATCATGAAGCAGGGCATGCTTTGGTTAGTGCTAAATGTTCAAACGCAGAACCAGTGAGGAAAATTTCAATTATTGGTAGAGGAATGGCAGCAGGATATACTCTTAAAGTTCCTAAAGAAGAGAAAATGCTTAGAAATAGAAAAGAATTTGAAGCAGAAATGCAAATTCTTTTAAGTGGACATATAGCTGAGAAAATTGTTTTTGGAGAAACAACAACAGGTTCTTCAGATGACTTGAATAAAGCAAGTAATATTGCAAGAAATATTGTTAAGAAATATGGAATGTCTGATATGGGTCCGATTATTTTTGGAAAAAGAGAATCTGATGTATTTTTAGAAAGTGAAGTAGAGAGTAGAAATTATTCTGAATCAACAGCTATAAAAATAGATGAAGAAGTAAGTAAAATTATATTAGAAGCAAAGAAAAAAGCAGAAGAGATATTAATTAAGAATAGGGAGGTTTTAGATAAAATAGCGAAAAGATTGATTGAAAAAGAAACAATTGAAAGAGAAGAATTTGAAGAGATAATAAGTTAAGCGCGTGTAGCTCAGGTGGTTAGAGCACAGCTCTTATAAAGCTGGGGTCGATGGTTCGAGTCCATCCACGCGCACCCATATATTATTTGACTAAAAACAAGAAATCGCATAGAATACAAATAGCTTTCAACCCTACGGGCGTATAGCTCAGTTGGTTAGAGCGTTACGTTGACATCGTAAAGGCCTCCTGTTCGAGTCAGGATACGCCCACCAAAGTAAAAAATAATAAAAATATGACAGAAGAAACAAAAAAAGAAGAAAATACTGAAGTCGAAACTGAAGAAGAAGTTGTTGAAGAAGAAAACAACACAGAAACTAAAGAAGAAACTCCAGCAACAAAAGAAATTCCTGATGTAAAACCAGGTGATACTGTTAAGGTTTACCAAAAAATTACCGATGTTAGAGATAATAAGGTAAAAGAAAGAATTCAGGTTTTTGAAGGAGTTGTTTTAGCTAGAAAACATGGAAAAGGTATTTCAGCTACAATAACCGTAAGGAAAGTTATTGATGGTGTAGGAGTGGAAAGGGTATTCCCACTTCATTCACCTTTTATTGAAAAGATAGAAATTATTAGAAGCTCAAAGGTAAGAAGATCAAAATTATACTACCTAAGAGAGGCTAAAGGAAGGAAGGCAAGATTAAAAATAAAACAAGGAAGCCAGGGCGAGTGATGGAAATGGCAGACATCTATGCTTGAGGGGCATAGGGGATCATCCCGTGCGGGTTCAAGTCCCGCCCCGCCCACATAGATGCTTCTTTATTAAGGGCGATTAGCTCAATTGGCAGAGCACTTCGTTTACACCGAAGGGGTTAGGGGTTCAAGTCCCTTATCGCCCACCATATGCCGAGGTAGCCAAGTCGGTCACGGCGAATGTCTGAAAAACATTAGATTCCGGTTCGATTCCGGACCTCGGCACAGAAAGGAAAATGCGGGCGTCGTATAGTGGCTATTATGCAACCTTGCCAAGGTTGAGACGGCAGTTCGATTCTGCTCGCCCGCTCCATAATAATTTTTAAAATTACAAATTATGAAAATAAATTGGTGCGGAGATTCTTGTTTCGAAATAAATTCTATCTCAAAAGAAAAGGAAAATATTTTAACTGTTATTGACCCAAAAGTGGGAAAAAAGTTTGATAAAGCTGATATTATCTTAGAAACACACTCAAAAGAAAATGGTTTTAAAACCGGCGAACAATTCGTCGTTTCTTCTTGTGGAGAATATGAAAGAAAAGAAATTTTCATTCAAGGAATTAATTCTTTACAATTAGATAAAAAGAAAAATATAATTTATACTGTTGAAGCAGAAGGAATAAGAATATGCCATTTAGGGTATTTAGGACAAAATGAATTAGACGAAGAACAAATGACAGAAATTGGTAATATAGACATATTAATGGTACCTATTGATGGAGATAAAACGATTAGTTATTCTGAAGCAGTAAAAATAATTTCACTAATTCAGCCTTCAATTATTATTCCAATGTGCTATGATAAAAAAGGATTAGAACCTTTCTTGAAAGCAATGGGAGAAAAAGAAATTGAACCAAAAGATAAATTAAATATTCAAAGGAAAAACATTTCATCTTCAGATGAAAAAGCAGAGATTATAATTTTAGAAGAAAAATAGAATGGCAAAAGAAGAAAACGAATTACAAGAAATAGGAAATATAAAAGGCAAAGAAATATCTCAAGAAATGAAAGATAGCTATATTGACTATGCCATGTCAGTTATCGTTTCTAGAGCTTTGCCAGATGTTAGAGATGGTCTAAAACCAGTACAAAGAAGGGTTCTTTACGCTATGTATGATATGGGGGTTAGACATGATGCTAAATTTAGAAAATCAGCAGCTGTTACCGGAGAAGTTTTAGGTAAATATCATCCTCACGGAGACTCTTCTGTTTATGGTGCATTAGTTAGAATGGCACAAGATTTTTCTTTAAGATATCCTTTAGTTAAAGGGCAAGGAAACTTTGGAAGCATTGAGGGTGATCCTCCTGCTGCTCAAAGGTATACTGAATGTAAATTATCAAAAGTAGGGGAAGAATTATTAAAAGATATTGATAAGGATACTGTTGAATGGAATGATAACTATGATGCAACAAGAAAAGAGCCAACAGTACTGCCTTCTCCTTTGCCAAACTTATTACTTAATGGTTCAACAGGTATTGCTGTTGGAATGGCAACAAATATTCCACCGCACAATCTTAAAGAAGTCTGTGAGTCTTTAGTTTTTTTAATTGATAATCCTAAAGCAGAGACTGAAGATTTGTTTCAATTCATTAAAGGTCCTGACTTTCCAACTGGAGGTATAATTTATAATAAAAAAGATATACTATCTGCTTATTCTCAAGGAAAAGGTTCTTTCTTGATTAGAGGAAAAGTTGATATTATTGAGAAAGAAAAAAATAATCAAATAATTATTTCCGAAATTCCTTATCAAGTTGATAAATCAGCAATGATTATTCAAATGGCTAATTTAGTCCAAGCAAAAAGATTAGAGGGAATAAAAGATATAAGAGATGAATCAGATAAAGATGGAATGAGAATAGCAATTGATTTGCAAAAAGGAGCTATTCCTAAAAAAGTTCTAAATATCTTATATAAATATACTGATTTACAAAAGAAATATCACTTGAATATGCTTGCTTTGGTTAATGGAATTGAACCAAGGGTTTTGAGCCTTAAAGATGTTTTAGAGTTTTATCTTAATCATAAACAAGAAGTTGTTGTTAGAAGAACTAATTTTGAATTAAATAAAGCAAAAGATAGAGCACATATATTAGAAGGAATTTCTAAAGCCTTAGACCATATAGATGAGGTTATAGAAACAATTAAAAAATCAAAAGATAAAGAAGATGCAAAACAGAATTTATCTAAAAAATTCAAATTAACTATTGTTCAAGCAGAAGCAATTCTTGAAATAAGACTACATCAATTAGCTAAATTAGAAAAGCAGAATATAGAAGATGAATTAGCTCAAAAATTAAAAGAAATAAAAGAGCTAACAAAAATCTTAGAAAGCAAAGCTGAACAAAAGAAGTTAATGAAAAAAGAAATAATGTCTGAAATTGAAACTTATGGAGATAATAGAAAGACTTTAATTGTAGCTAAAAGTCCAGAAAATATATCAGAAGAAGATCTGGTTCCTTTAGAAGATACTATTGTTACTTTAACTGCAGGTGGTTATATAAAAAGAATTAATCCTTCAGAATATAAAAAACAAAATAGAGGGGGACAAGGAATGATGGGAATGAAGACAATGGAAGATGATGCTGTTTGCCATTTCTTTAGTGCAAAAACCCATGATTCACTTTTCTTCTTCACTGATTCTGGGAAAGTATTCCAAACTAAAGTTTATGAAGTCCCTGAAGGTGCTAGGGCAAATAGGGGAAGAGGATTGATGAACTTTTTGGAAGTATCAACTCAAGATAAAGTTCTTTCTGTCTTACCATTAAATAAAAAAGAAGAAATTCAATATCTTGTTATGGCTACCAAGAAAGGAGTTATCAAGAAAACATCAATTAAAGATTTTGAGAATGTAAGAAGAGGAGGTTTGATTGCTATTAAATTAAAACCAGAAGACTCTTTGTGTAGTGTTAAAAAAATATCTGAAGGTGATGAAATAATTTTAGCAACTAAAAATGGCCAATCAATTAGATTCTCTGAAAAAGATGTAAGAAAAATGGGAAGACCTGCTTCTGGAATAAGGGGCATTAAAGTTAAAAAAGGAGATGAAGTTATACAAATGGAGGTAGTTAGAAAAGAAAGAGAAAAAGATCTTTTGCTTGTATTAACTGAAAATGGATATGGGAAAAAAACAATAGTATCAGATTATAAGACACAAGGAAGAGGTGGTTCTGGAGTTAAAATAGCTCATATTAGTGCTAAAACAGGACTTTTAGCGAATATAGAAATTATAGGAGATAAAGAAGATTTAATTGTTATTTCTAAAAAAGGACAAGTAATTAGAACTAAAATTAATGATATTCCAAAGTTAGGAAGAGATACTCAAGGAGTTAAAATTATGAAGATTAAAGCGGGAGATAAAGTTGCATCAGCTACTTGTATTTCAAAGGAAGAGGAGGAGAAATAGTTTACAACTCAATTATTATTTAATATAATATAATTATGAATGAAGGATTTCTTAACCCAGAAAAAATTATTAGAAATATTCCTTTGAGAAGCAATATGAATGCATGTGATTTAGGTTGTGGTTCAGGAGGTTGGGTTATTCCTTTAGCGAAAATACTTAACGAAGGGACTGTCTATGCAGTGGATATTTTAGAAGAGGTTTTATCTGCTTTGGAATCTAAGATTTTATCGGAAGGTATTTCAAACATTAAAACAATAAGAGGTGATGTTGAAGGAGACTTGAGAATAAGAGAAGAATATTTTGATTTAGTTTTAATAACAAACTTATTATTTCAAATAGATAACAAGATAAAGATATTAGAGCTTGCTAAAAAATTGATAAATACGAATGGAATGATTTTGATTGTTGACTGGAAAAAAGATGCCCCAATGGGTTCAAAAGAAGGAAGACTTAATCTTTCAGAAGTTAAAGAAATGGGAGAAAAAATAGGACTTAAAGTTGAAAGTGAGTTTATTGCGGGAAGTTTTCATTGGGGGATAATTTTTAAAAAAGCATGAAAAAATTCATATTAATTATATTATTTTTATTTCCTTTCTTTGTTTCGGCTGCTTGTAGTGATAGGCCTCTTGTTAATCAAATCAATCACGATAATTGTGTATGGCAAGGGGAGCAAGTATGGGATGCAAGTACTTGTACTTGCTATCAGAATCAACGGGCATATGAGGATGCAACTAGCGGAGGAGGAAGCAGTAGTGGAGGAGGTTCTTCTCCATTAACATCTTCAACAGGAAATATACCTAATCCTATAAACTCAACAAGTTTTACAGCTCTATTGAATTCTGTTATTGACTGGATTCTTGATATTGGTTTAGTTCTTGCTCCATTAGCAATTGTTTATGGGGGTTTTTTACATATTACTGCTGCTGGTAGACCAGAAAAATCTAGTCAAGGAAAAAAAGTTATCCTTTTCGCTGCTATTGGACTTATAGTTATTCTTTTAGCAAAGAGTTTAATTGGCATTATTGAAGAATTAGTGGTAATATAATATAACAAAAATATGAATAATAAAAAAATAAAATTAATTTCATTTTTATCATTATCGTTACTTGTGTTTCCTTTTGTTTCTTTAGCTGATGCGGTAACAGAAACAATTAGTAATATAACAACATGGATAGTTACTGTTTCAACAGGATTAGCTATATTGATGTATACAATTGGAGGATTTTTGTGGATGAGTGATGCAGGGAATGCAGAGAAATCAAAAATAGCTAAAAATATCATTACCTCAACAACGATTGGTTTAGTTATAATCCTTTTAGCCGCAGGGCTAACAAGCATTATTAAAGGTTTTGTAGATTAACAAAGGTCGGTTTATACTAAAAAGTAATTTTATAAATATGAATAAAAAAGTATTAGGATTAATTATGTTTACTGTGTTTGTTTCTTTTTTAGGAACAGGCATTGTTTTGGCTGATACCCTTGATGGTTGTAAAATTAATAATTTAACCAGATTACCTACAACATTAAATTGTCCATTAACTGATGGTGTTTGTATGTATTCAGCAGGCGATTGTGGAATGTGTTGTTTGTTAAATGGTGTTTACAATATTACTGACTGGGTTTTCGTGCTTTTAATGGCAATTTCATCATTAATGATTATCTGGGGGGCAGTAATGTTTACTACATCTTCAGGTGATCCAGAAAAGACAGGCAAAGCTCGACAACTTATTATTTTTGCTGCAGTTGGTATAGCAGTAGCATTGTTCTCAAGAGCAATTCCACCAGCTGTCAAGATGATTATTGGTGTTTAACTATTGGCACTCTCTCTTTTTTAGTGTATAAAGGAGAGAGTGTTTTTTTGCCGAGGTGGCGGAATTGGCAGACGCGTATGCCTTAGGAGCATATGTCCTCGTGGCGTGAGGGTTCGACTCCCTCTCTCGGCACATTATAAAAGCCCCTTTTGGGGCTTTAATCAATTGAGATTTTTTTATTCTTAGCTCTTTCTATTTTTTGCATCCTTACTGTTAAGATGCCGTCTTTTATTTTTGCATCAATTCTTCCGGTATCAATTTCTCTTGGAAGAATTATTTCTTTTGAGAAGGGCCCCCAATAACATTCTTCAAGAAAATACTTTCTTTTTTCATCTGTACTTGGATTTTTTCTTTCTCCTTTAATTACTAAAATGTCTCCTTCAAGAGAAACATCTATCTCGTTATTTGTTACCCCTGCGATTGCTGACTGAACAACTATTTCTTTTTCAGTCTCATAAACATCTACTATCAGTTGTCCTTTTGGGCTGTCCCAGTTTTTTGTTTCATTCATATTTTTATAATTTACAAACACTTTTTAATTTTTTTATCTTTCTTAAGCAGAAAGAAAATAGTAAGAAAATAATTAAAACAAGAGCAAACGAAGGGAACATTGATCCTGTTTCTTTGATTATAGACGATTCTAAGAAAAAATTAAAGGTAGCATGAATAACTACTCCTAAAATAAATCCAAAAACTAATAAAATTCTTCTTTGTCTGAGATAGTAAAATGATTGAGCAAGAAAATATCCAATTATTCCAGAAGATATAACATGAAGAAGGGTTGCCCCTAAAAACCTACTAAAAACAAGGACAAAAGGGCTATCCAAAAGCAAAACTCTTTGATTATAAAAGAGAATTATATTTTCAATCGTGGCAAATCCAAGAGCAGCAACTATCATATATAGAGGAATATCAATTGGCTCATCAATTGAAGAAGTTTTTAAAACAGTAATTCTTACTGTTAAATATTTAAACATTTCTTCAATTAATCCTACGACAAAAATACATTTTAATATTAAAAATAATTTATATTCTAACTCTATATTTTTAAGATCGTTTAATAACCATATTTCAAAAAGAAGTACAGGAACGCATACAACCATTCCGGCAAGAAAAACTTTAAGTATTTTTCTTTTTGGTTCAGGTAAAACATCTTTTCTTAGAAAATAAATTAACCAAGCAAAACCGGGTATTAGAGCTAATAAAAATGCAATTATTGTACTATTCATTTATTTTTAAATTAGGTTTCGGTTTTATTAATTTTTTTATATTAGGTGAATATATTGAAACTAAGCCAATCATCGAGGCATTGTCTCCTGAAAACAAAGGCTTTGGTATAAAGATATCAACTGGAGAGTTCTTTTTAAATTCTTTGATTAATTTCTTGTTTGCGGAAACTCCACCTCCTAATATTAATGATTTAACATTAAATTCTTTTACTGCTTTTAATGTTTTATAAAGAAGAACATCAATAATAGATGCTTCTATTTCATAACACATTTCTTTGACATAATTGTCATTAATTTTATTTTCTTTAGAATGATAAAGAACTGCTGTCTTAAGGCCAGAAAAACTAAAATCGTAATTCTTTTCATGTTTCATTGGACGAGGAAGTTTAATTTTGTATTTATTTGTTTTGCATTCTTTAGCTTTTTTATATATTTCTGGTCCTCCAGGATAGGGTAATTCCAATATCCTAGCTGTTTTATCTAAACATTCTCCAGCTGCATCATCTCTTGTTTCGCCAATTATTTTGTATTTCCCAATTTTTTCAAAATATATTAATTGTGTATTTCCTCCAGAAATAATTAAAGCAATTGTTGGAAGCTTTAATTTTTCATTGGAACTTAAAAAACTAGATAAAATGTGTCCCTCTAAATGATTAATTCCAACAATTGGAATATTCCAATAAAAAGAAAGAGATTTAGCAAAATTTATTCCTGTATATAGACAAGGTTCAAGTCCGGGGCCAATAGTTACTGCAATTTTATTTATTTCTGGAGCATCGTACTTTTTAATAAATTCTCTTAATTCTTCAAAAAGTAATTCATTCTTTTCAAGATTTATTTTTATTTTAGATATTTTTTTGCTGTCTATTTCTTTTTTTCTTTCTTTTAATAATCCAGATTTTTTTAATGATTTAATTAATAGAGGAACAAGCGCTTTTTGATGTTCTCTTTTAGCGAGAGCAGGGAAAACCCCTCCATATTCTCTATGTACATCAATTTGTGAATTAGTTAAATTGGAGAGTATCTCAAAATTATTATAATCTATTTTTTTAGAATTTTTAGACTTAATAATACTAATTCCTGTGTCATCGCAACTTGTTTCTATTGCCAAAACTATCATATTAACCTTATTGTAAGGGAAAAGAGATGTTTTCGCAACTAGGGGTTGACTAAAATCAATTTTAAGTTTATATTATAAGCATACTTTAACTATATGAGCAATAAAAAAACATCATTTTATTTAATTCTGGTAATCATATTAGCAGCTGTTGCTGGCCTTTTTTGTTATCCAAATCCTTATAATAATTTAGTTGATAGTATTAATTCAAAATACAATTTGAATATCTGGCACTTTCCACAAACAGATTTTAAGTTAGGTCTTGATTTAAAGGGTGGCGTTCATTTAGAATACGAAGCTGATTTAAGTCAAATAGAAGAAGGAGAAAGAGATAATGTAATGGAAGGCTTAAGAGATGTGATTGAAAGAAGAATAAATATATATGGAGTTGCCGAACCAATTATTCAGATTTATGGATCAGATAGATTAGGCGTAGACTTGCCGGGAGTAGAAAGTATTGATAGTGCTATAGAATGGATAGGTACTACACCATTATTGGAATTTGCTGAAGAGAAATCAGAAGAGGATATCAAAAAAATAGATGAAAAAAGACAAGAAATAGCAGGAATGACATTAGAAGAAATGCAAGAAGTTGAAGATTGGCAAATTGCATTTCAAAGTTATTATAATGTAACTGAACTAACAGGAAGATATTTAGAAAAAGCATCGTTAGCTTTTAATGAAACAACTTATGCTCCAGTAATAGAACTTCAATTTAATAGCGAGGGAACAAAATTATTTGAAGAAATAACAGAAAGAAATATAGGAAAAACTTTAGCTATTTATTTAGATGGACAATCAATTATTGATGTTGGCGGAGGAATCTATGCTCCTAAAGTTGAAGAAAAGATTCCTGGAGGAAAAGCAATTATTAGCGGACAAACAGATATTGATACAGCAAAATTAATTGTTCAAAGATTGAATCAAGGGTCATTGCCAGTTCCATTAGGAGAACCAATTGTTCAGAAGAAGGTTGGTCCAACATTAGGGGCAATATCTCTAAATAATGCAGTATTAGCAAGTCTTTATGGTTTGATTGCGGTTATAGTTTTCTTGATTATTTTCTATAAGCTTCCTGGTTTATTAGCTTCGTTTGCATTAATAATTTACTGCTTAATACTATTAGCATTGATTAAATTAATACCTGTAACATTAACATTAGCAGGAATTGGAGGAATTATACTTTCTATTGGTATGGCAGTTGATGCAAATATTTTAATATTTTCAAGGATGAGAGAGGAGATACTAAAAAATAAAGACATTCCTACAAGTTTAGAGGAGGGCTTTAGTCGAGCATGGACATCTATTAGAGATGGTAATTTTACAACCCTTATAGTAGCTTTGATATTATACTTTTTAGGAACCAGTTTTATTAAAGCGTTTGCCTTTACATTGATATTAGGAATTTTAATTAGTATTTTTTCTGCAATGGTTATTTCAAAACTTTTCCTATTATTTATAGGAAGAAGTAGATTAGGAAAGATTAAATGGTTATGGTCATAAAAATATGAATTTTTTAAAACATTCAAAAATATTTTTCGTAATAGCGCTTATTGCTGTCGGAGCAAGTATATTCTCCTTATTTTCTTTTGGACTTAATTTAGGTATTGATTTTGAGGGAGGAAGTGTTGTTAATGTAGAATATGATAATATGCCAAGTATAGATGAAATTAGAGGTTCATTGTCAGGTATTGACGAACTTAGCGGTTTGCAAGTTCAAGCATTAGGAGAAAATGAAGTTTCATTAAAAATAAAAGAGAAAAATGTTTCTAACGAAACATTGTCTTTAATGATAGAAAATCTACCAGAAGGTTTTGATGAATCAAATATTTCAATTGAAACAATCAGTCCTGTTATAGGAAAAGAATTGAAAGATAAAACATTGATTGTTGTTGTAGTTGCTTTATTGGCCATGCTTTCATATATAGCTTTGGCTTTTAAGAGTGTATCAAGACCAATAACTTCTTTCCAATATGGATTATCTTCAACATTAATGTTATTCCACGATGTTATTATTCCTTTAGGTGTTATATCTTTTCTTGGGTATTATTATGGAATTCAACTAAGTATTCCAATCATTACAGCCTTTTTAGCAATTATTGGTTATTCTATCAATAACAATATCGTTATTTTTGATAGAATTAGAGAAAATCTTAAAAAAGATAATTCTTCTTATTCTGAAATAGTAAACAAGAGTTTAAATGAAACTTTCGTTCGCTGTTTTAATACATCATTTACTGTTTTGATAGTTTTAGTCCCCTTATATTATTTCTTTTCAACCGAAGAAAGTTTAAAATATTTTAGTTTGATTATGGGAGTAGGGGTTATTATTGGATTTTTCTCTTCATTATTTTTAGCGAGTCCATTATTAGTTTCTTGGAATAATTTCAAGAATAGAAAAAAATAATTATGAACTGTAAAAAAACATCACAAGATATTTTGAAAACGATTCCTGAAAGAGCAAGGGAGGTAGTCTCTCGTAGGTTTGCTTTGGGGAAAAATAAGAAACAAGAAACTCTTGAATCTATAGGGAAGAGTTTTAAAATTACAAGAGAAAGAGTTAGACAAATTGAGAATGATGGCATTAAAAAAGCCCAGAAAGCATTAGAAATTTCTCCAACAAAAGAAGATTACAATGAGATAATGTCTTTTTTTGAAAAAGAGATAAATAATAACGGAGGGATAAAAAAGGAAAGTGACATTATAAATAATAATAACTTGAAAGAAGAAAAAAATCATGTTTTTTTCCTTGCTTCATTATCTAAAAAAATTATTAGAGAAAAGGAGAATGATAGCTTTAATAGTTTTTGGGCAATAGACAAAGAAAAAATCATAAATATAAAGAAAGTTATTTCTAATTTTAAGAAGATATTAAAGGAAAAGGGATCTCCAGAAACTATTGATAATCTTTATTCATTATATGAAGGTAAGGAAAGCAAAGAAGTGTTTTGTAATTATTTAGAAATATCTAAGAATATTCTTAAAACATTAGATAAAGAAAAGATGGGATTAAGTTCTTGGCCTGAGGTGAACCCTAAAACAGTTAAAGATAAAATTAGAATTATCCTTAAAAAAGAACAAAGACCAATTCATTTTAAGGATATTGCTAGTATGGTGAAAGGTCTTCCTCAGAAAAGAAGTTTACACCCTCAAACAGTTCATAATGAGCTTATTAGGAACCAAGATTTTGTTTTAGTGGGAAGAGGATATTATGCTCTTAAAGATTGGGGATATAATCCAGGACAAGTTAAAGATGTTATTTACCAAGTGCTTAGTGTTTCTGAAAATGGTCTTCCTAAAGAAGATGTAATTAATTCCGTTTTAAATCAAAGAATGGTTAAGGAATCAACTATTTTATTAAATTTACAAAACAAGAAGTTTTTCAAAAGAGACGAAGAAGGAAAGTATAAAATTAAAGAAGTATAATAATGTTAGAAACGGCATTAGTAATAGAAAAAGTTTTACCTTACTTTTTGATATTCAAGGCCCTCATAATACAATTTTGGTGGATAGTTCCTCCTTTTTTGCTTTATGATAGAATGAAATTCCTTTTTCTTTTACATATGGGTATTAGTTGGGCAGGAGATAAAGTTAGAGATCCGGTAGTTTTAGAAATTAAGATACCTCATAATCTAACAAGACCAATAAGGGCAATGGAAAATGTTATGAATTCTATTTGGGGAAGTTATGATCCACCTAAAGATTGGAGAGCTTCATATTTTGAAGGAAAAATTATTTTATCTACTTCTTTTGAAATAGTAGGGATTGATGGCGTTCCGCACTTTTTTGTAAGAATTCCAAAAAGTAATAGAAAGTTAATTGAATCAGCAATATATTCACAATATCCAGAGGTTGAAATAATTGAAGTTCCTGATTATACAAAACAGATTCCAATGGATGTTCCAAATAATGAGTGGGACTTATGGGGAACGGACTTTGAATTAGTTAAACCTGATATTTATCCAATTAAAACTTATGAACAGTTTTTTGAAGAAAGACCTGATTCTCCAACCGAAGAAAAAAGAATAGATCCTTTATCTTCCTTATTTGAAACAATATCAAGAATGAATAAAGGGGAACAGTTGTGGATTCAACTTACTATGTGGCCAATATCTCCTAAGGAAAATGATTATGTAGGAAGGGGAAAAGAAGAAGTAGGTAAATTAGTTAGCAGGCCCGAAAAATTAAAACAAAGATCAATAATTTCTGATTTTTTTACAGTCCTTTTTACAGGAAAAATGCCAGAACCACCACAAGAGAAAGAAAACTTTTTACCTCCTGAAATGAAATTAACGCCGGGAGAAAGGGATATTGTAGGAGCAATTGAAAAGAAGATATCTAAACCATGTTTCCAAGGGTTTATTAGGTATATTTATGTTGCTAAAAGAGATGTCTTTTTTGGAGGAGCAAAAGGTTTTGGAGTGAGTTTTTTCTCTCAATTTGCAACACAGAATCTTAATAATTTAAAGCCTTGGGGAGAAGTTACTACTAAAATTCAATCACCTGATATTTTTTCAGCAAGAAGACTTTATTTAAGAAAAAGGAATATAATTGATAATTACAGAACAAGGAGCCCTTCTTTCGATCCTTATCCTAAAGAAGGAGCAATTATTACAATGAGTATTGAAGAGTTAGCAACAATTTTTCATTTCCCAGGAGAAGATGCTGTTCCAACAACATCTCTAGAGAGAGTTCAGATGAAGAGGGGTGCGCCACCTACAACTCTTCCTGTAGAAGATTAAAATTATTTTATGAATAAAAACATTATATTTTTTGGAGAAACAAATTTTAGGGGTGATAAAAAAAAGTTTGGAATTAAACTTGATGATAGAAGACGCCATTTATATATTATCGGTAAAACTGGAATGGGAAAAACAGAGCTTCTAAAAAACATGGTTATTCAAGATATCAAAAATGGTAATGGTATTGGTTTTGTTGATCCTCATGGTGAAGCGTCAGAGGAATTGCTTAAATTTATTCCAAAAGAAAGATTAAATGATGTTGTTTACTTTAATCCATCTGATATAGAAAAGCCAATTGCTTTTAATATTATGGAAGATGTTGACCCAGAATTTAGACACCTAATTGCTGGAGGTTTAATGGGGGTATTCAAAAAAATATGGCCTGATGTCTGGTCTTCTAGAATGGAATATATCTTAAACAATGCCGTTTTGGCTTTATTAGAAGTTAAAGATTCAACTTTATTGGGAATCAATAGGCTTTTATCAGATCCAGAATGGAGAAAAGAAATAATTGACCAAGTTAATGATCCAGTAGTAAAAGCTTTTTGGACAAAAGAATTTAGTAGATATAGCCAAAGATATGAGACTGAAGCAACCGCAGCTATTCAAAATAAAATAGGCCAGTTCATATCCTCTCCATTAATAAGAAACATTGTCGGACAAAAAAAATCTACTATAAATATTAGAAATATTATGGATGAAAAAAAGATTTTCATTGTTAATCTTTCTAAAGGAAGAATAGGTGAGGATTCTTCTCGTCTTTTGGGTGCATTATTAATAACAAAACTACAATTATCAGCAATGTCTAGAGTTGATACCCCTGAATCTGAAAGAAATGATTTTGCGCTATATATTGATGAATTTCAAAACTTTTCAACGGACTCTTTTGCAAATATCTTATCAGAAGCAAGAAAGTATAGATTATCTTTAATTTTAGCTCACCAATACATTGGACAGATGGAAGATAAAGTTAGAGATGCTGTTTTTGGTAACGTTGGTACTATGATTACATTTCGTGTTGGGGCAGAAGACGGAGAGTTTCTTGAAAAAGAATTTTCTCCAGAATTTTATTCAACGGATCTCGTTAATTTATCTAAACAAAATATATATGTTAAATTAATGATAGATGGATTAACTTCAAGACCTTTTTCTGCAGAAACACTTCCGCCAGCAGTATCAGAGGAAAGTTACGAAGAAGAAATTATAAGATATTCAAGAGATAAATATGGAAAAGATAGGAAAGATGTTGAGATTGAAATATCAAAATATACAGGGATAATTGGAGAAGAGAAAAAAGAAAAAAAAGAAAAAAAAGTTGAATTATATGATGCTCAATGTCAAATTTGTGGCAAAAAAGTAAAAGTTCCTTTTGTTCCTGACCCAGAAAGACCAGTTTATTGCAAGGTTTGTCTAAGTAAAGAAAGAGAAGTAAAGTTAGAAGAAGTTTCAAGAGAGTTTGTTCCGCTTAAGAAAGATAAAAAAGTTCAAAAAATAGATACAATTGGTTTAAGAGATATTATCAAAAAAGCAAAGAATGATAAAGATGGAAAGAGCGGAAATATTGACCCAGGAGAGATAATTAAGTTTTAATCTCTTGACACCACCTCTCACTTTGTTAAAATAGAAACATAATCATTAATAACTAAAATAATGACAACTAATCTCAAACTATCAAAAGCATTTACTCTCATAGAGCTTTTGGTAGTTATTGCTATCAATTGGTATTCTCTCTGGAATAGTAATCATCTCCATGTCAGGAATCCAAGAATCAGCAAAGGATTCAAGAATCAAAGCTGAAATGAATCAATTGAGAACAGTCATTGAAATATACAAAGCATCCCACAGCGGAGACTATACTAATCTAATGAGTGATCCTGAAGTATCTTCTTTGATTGAAGACATTACTACCCAATCAGAAGAACCTAACTCAAGTATCTCTAACAATGCCTACTGCATTGATTCAAGCTTAAGTTCAACTCAAAGCTGGTGTATAGACTCCATCGGATACTCTGGGATAGGTGATTGTTCTAACTATCAGTGTATTCCGTCATCTACATCTGGAATTTCTTGTTACAGTTTATCTCAAGGTGGAGAATGGATTGATTCCGGTCTTGGTTTCTGTGTTATGAAATACGAAGCAAAAGAAGTGGGTGGTCTTGCTACATCTACTCCCACAGGCAATCCTTGGATAAATATCAATCAAGATCAAGCAAGAACTGCCTGCCAAGCAATTGGAGCTCAATTAATCACCAATGCTCAATGGACTGCCTTAGCACGAAACATTGAAACAACCGCCTCAAACTGGAGTAATGGCGTAGTTGGAAGTGGTGTTCTTGCTCGTGGCTGGGCTGCTAGCAACAATTCTGCCGTCGCCACATCAACTGGACCATCTTGTCTATACAACACTGGAGCAGACGCCTGTGACTCAACTGGAAATCATCTTTACAAAAGAACTCATACTTTAAGTAACGGTCAAACTATATGGGACTTGTCTGGTAATGTCTGGGAATGGAACAACGATACTTGTAGTCAAACAAACTGGCACAATGGTGCATCTTGGATAGAATGGAATAATGCTTACTTGTCTGACTATGAAAAAACAAATGCTGGCCCATTAGGTAATTATACTTCTGCTAATGGCGCAGGAAGATATTATGGCTGTACTGCTAACGGTAATGGGTTCCTCCGTGGTGGCTATTGGAACGATGGCGACTACGCAGGCGTGTTCACACTGTCTTTCGAACTATGCGCCGTCTAGTTTGGGCACGATCATCGGGTTCCGCTGCACGGTAACACCGTAGATATCTAACAATCTACCTCCATCCAATTGAGAAGCGTAGCGAAACAATTGGGTGGAGTTGACCCTCTTACTGGAAAGTTAGGAAACGGGACTTGATAGTAATTAGACAAAAAACGGAGA
>JAQUUL010000020.1 GCA_028693895.1 Minisyncoccota bacterium | reverse complement strand
GGAATAGTTGTTTGTTTAGTTTCGTTTATCATTTCTTCCATAGCAACTTCATTTGCAGAAACATCTACTTCTTCAAATTCTACATTCTTTTCCTGTAAAAATCTTTTGAGGGAAAAACAATATGGACAAATTGGTGTTGTAAATAATCTTATTTTCATATTTTTTATATTATATTCTTGTCTTCTATTTTACACAATCTATTATATTTTGCCAATCTTTCCCCTCTATTTGGAGCTCCTGATTTAATGTATTCAGCAGATATACCAACTGCAAGGTCAGAAATAAAGGTATCGCATGTTTCCCCTGAACGATGAGAAACAATTATCTTCCAGTTATTCTCTTTTGCTATTCTTGCTGATTCAATTATTTCACTAACTGTTCCAATTTGATTTATCTTAAGTATAACGGCGTTACAAGCTTTTTCCTCTATTCCCTTTTTAATTAGTTCAGGGTTGCTTACAGTTAAATCATCTCCAACAATCATAATTTTTTTACCTAATCTCTGATTTATCTTTTTAAAAGAGTTCCAGTCTTCCTCAGCAAAAGGATCTTCTATTCCAATAATTGGATAATCATTGACTAAATCAGCATAATAATTCAAAAGATGTGCTGAAGAATAAAATCCAGTTTTGAATCGATAAAAACCACTCTCGTCATTCTCTCTTTTTCTGTAAAATTGAGTAGCAGCAACATCTAAAATTATTTTAACTTGGGAAGTATAATCAGCTCCATCAATAGCTTTCATAATAAAACTAAGAGCAACTTCAGGTAAATTGATCATTGGCGCAAATCCTCCTTCATCACCAGCTCCTATTGAAATTTCATGATATTTTTCCTTTAGTATTTTTTTAAGCTGATAAAAAACTTCTGAGCCTATTCTTAAGTTTTCTCTAAAACTATTAGCCTGAGGAACAATCATAAACTCTTGAAAATCAAGATCATTATCAGCATGAGCTCCCCCATTTATAATATTAAAACAGGGATAAGGAAGTTTTAATTCTTTGTTTTCTGCTAAATAAGCTATATATTTATGCAAAGACATAGAAGAAGCACAAGCTCCAGCACGACAAACAGCCATTGAAACACCTACTATTGCATTTGCTCCTAAATTATACTTTCCCTCAGTTCCATCTAACTCTATCATTATATCATCAATTTCTTTTTGATTGGTGCAATCAGCTCCAATAATTTTTGGTCCAATTATTTCATTAATATTATTTACTGCTTTCAAAACCCCTTTTCCGCCATATCTTCTTCCTCCATCTCTTAATTCAAAAGCTTCATTTTTTCCAGTTGAAGCTCCTGAAGGAACAGCAGATGTAAAAACCCCTATATCTGTCAAGCAATCTACTTCGATAGTAGGATTTCCTCTTGAATCTAATATTTCCCGTGCTTTGATAGATTTAATTTTCATATATATTTGTATCCATAAATAACTGCTGTTGCTCCTTGCCCACAAGCAACAACAATTTGTTTTACCTTTCCACAATTAACATCTCCAACGGCAAACAATCCTGATGTTTTTGTTTCATAATTTTCAAAATTTACAATAATTTCTTTTTTTTCATTTAAGTCAACCAAGTCTCCCAAAAATGATGTTTCGGGAATATAGCCTGCTTGTATAAAAACACCCTGAACATCTAATTCATTTTTATTTTTATCTTTTTCAAAGATAATCTTATCAACAAAATCTTTTCCTTTAATTTCTTTTAATTCTGCCCCTGTTATAACTTCTATTCCATCTGCTTTTTCTTGATTTTCTAACGATGCTTTAACTTTATCTCCATATTCAAGAATATATATTTTGTTAGCATATTTTTTCATAAATATCGCTGTTTCAAATCCTGCATCTCCCCCTCCAATAACAGCTATATCTTTACCTTTAAATAAAGGTCCATCACAAGTTGAACAATAACTGACGCCTTTTCCTAAATATCCTGCCTCTCCAGAAACATTTAATCTTCTTGGTTCAGCACCTGTAGCAACTATTACAACGCGTGCTTCAACTTTTTTTCCTTCTTCAGTTGAAACAATAAAAAAATTGTCTTTTTTCTCAACCTTAACTACTTTTTCTCGCAATATTTCTATGTCCTTAACTTGATTTTCCATTTTTAAGATAAGGTCAAAACCAGTAACTTTTTCAAATCCTGGATAGTTTTCAATTTCTACTGCTTTTTGAGCCATTTGACCACCAAAGCTTTTAGAAATAATAAGAACTTTTAGTTTTTGCCGAGCAGAGTATATTGCTGAGGTTATTCCAGCTGGACCTGCTCCAATAATAATTAAATCGTATGACATTATAATTTAATATTTTTAATAAAATCTCTTACTTGAGGGCCAAATTGAGGATGGTCAAGAGCTAACGTTAAAAATGACTTAAACCACAATAATTTATTTCCACATTCAAGCCATTCACCCTTTAATTCATAACCATAAATTGCCTTCCCTTCTAGAGCCATTTTTCCTAAAACTTCTGTAATAGAAATATCTTTTTCTCTTAAGTTTTTATCTTTTTCCATATATTCAAAAACATCAGGAGTAAGGATCATTCTTCCTACTACTGCTAAATCAGAAGGTGGATTACTCTTTGGTTTCTGTGTTACTCCTTTTATTTTGTAAAATCCATTAGCTATTTTTTCTACATCTACAACACCATAACTAGATAATTTATCTTCTGGCAATCTTTTTAGTCCTAATACTGGTCTTTGGCAAGTATTAAAAACTTCAATTAATTGAGCTAAGCCAGGTTCCTCTTTTGAGTAGATAATATCATCACAAAAAAATATTCCCACTGGATCATTGCCAATAAAATCCTTAGCTTCATAAATCGCATTAGCATCCCCTTTTGGACCTTTCTGAATAACTGAAGAAAACTTAATTTCGTTAATCATATCTTCTAATCTTCTCAATAGCTCTATTTCTTCTTTCTTATTTCTTTCAATAAGAGTTTTTTCTAAATCATCATCCCTTTTGAAATAACTCATTACATCTTTTTGATTTTTTCTTACAATAAATTGAATTTCATTAATTCCTGAATGATAAGCTTCGTCAACTGTATAATTGACTAAAGGTTTATCTACTAATGGTAATAATTCCTTACTTATAACTTTTGATAAAGGCAAAAATCTTGTTGCCAATCCCGCTATTGGGAATATTGCTTTTTTTACTTTCATTTTTTTATTTTTTTCTTAAATATGCTGGTATTTCGTATATACTTTCTTCTTCATCTTCTTTTTTCTCTTTTTTCTGCTCCTCTTCTTTAATTTCTAAGGCATTTTTTCTAACCTCAACTTCTTCTTTAATTTTCTTTTCTTTTTTCTTCTCCTTCTTCTTCGGAATTATTTCTATTTCACTATTAGTTGCAAGAATAGTAATTTTAATATCATTCTTAAACTTTATATTCTGAGTCAGCCCAAATATAATTTTTGCGTTAGGAGAAAGGTCACTTATCTTTTCGCTAATTTGAGAGAGTAATTGAAGAGAAAGGTTTTTTCCTGCCTCAACATTAAACATTACATTATCAGCATTATCAAGAGAATATTTAAGAATAGGACTTTTAAGAAGTGAATTTGTGATTTCTTCAGCGCTGTTAGTTGATTTAGCTTTAGCAAAATTAAGATAAGCTGTCTTGTTTTTTCCTTCAATAATAGTTTTAATATCTGCCCAATCTATATTAATCAATCCCGGCAAATATATTGTTCTTAATAAGCCATCTAAAGATTCTGATAAATGGTCATTCAATAAATTAAGAGAGTCCGTAAAAGATATTTCTTCTTTAGTCATAGAAAATATCTTTTCATTAGGAAGCACCATATATGCATTTACATTTTCCTTTATCTTCTCTATTGCTTTAAGAGCAGCATCCATTTTCTTTTTCCCTTCAAATAAAAAAGGAGTAGTAAATATTCCAATCACATCAAGATTCATTTCTTCTGCAAGTTTTGTCAAAATAGGAGTTGCTCCTGTTCCTGTTCCTCCCCCTAAAGATGATACAAAAATATACAAATCTCTTTCTTCCTTAAAAACCTCTTTAAGCTTTTCAACATCTTCTTTTGCTGCTTTTTCTCCTATTTCAAAATTCCTTCCAGTTCCTAATCCTTTCGTTAAATTACTTCCAAAAGGGAAAGTTTTAATTGTTTTTGGCAAAGATGCTAAAGCTTGCTTATCGGTATTAACTGCAATAAAATCAATCTTTTGAGAAGAAAAGTCTTTCAATTTTTTGGAAAGCTCAGAAATAATGTTGCCTCCTCCGCCACCAATACCAACAATTCTTATTCTAATTTTCTTAGCATCAATCTCTTCTTCTTTTTTTGCTATTGGTTTTTTTGTTTTCATTTTAATTTATTATATACTTTTATTCTTCTATTTTCAACTTATCACATATTAATCTTAAATCATCTTCACTAACTTTAATTGGCTTAAAATCAACCATGTCTCCATTTTTTCTTGGTATAACATGAATGTGAAAATGAAAAATAATTTGCCCAGCAGAAGCTCCGCTGTTATTGTAGACATTAACTCCATCACAATCAAGAACTTCTTTCATTTTCTTTGCAATCTTCTTTGAAATTAAAATTGTTCTTTTAAGATATTCTTCTTCTATATCAAAAACATCTTTATTATGCTTTTTAGGAACAACTAAAGTATGACCTAAAGAAGTAGGATTAATATCTAAAAAAGCAAAAACAAAATCATCCTCATATATCTTATATGAAGGAATTTCTCCGCTTATTATCTTGCAAAAAATACAATCTTCCATTTTTAATCTTTAAGTCCAAAGAAAACAAAAAGCCCAAAAAGTGCAAAAAATGAAACTGAAACTCCAGGAATTAATGGTAAAAGACCAAAAACACCTAAAAACCCTAATTTCCAAAGGTCATCATTTTCTTTAACCATTACATATTCCATAATAGAATATGCAGATAAAAGAACAAATGCTAAGAATGATAAAATTAATAATCCTCTAAAAAATACATCTACAAAAAACATAGACAAAACAAGTGACAAAACTCCTACGAAAAATATTATGAATAGTGCTTTTATTTTATTAGTCATATATTTATATTATTTATTTTTTTTAATTGTACCACTCAAAAAAGTTTTATGCAATAAAAAAACACCATTTGGTGTTTTATCTTCTTCTTCTGCTATGAAAAGACTTAAATCTACGATTAGGAGTTCTTCTACGATTAACGATTGGCTCTAATTTAGCATGCTCTTCAATCTTGAACTTCATGTTTATAAGACTCTCAATATCTTTGATATTTTTTAATTGATTAGGAGTAGCAAAAGAAATTGCTTTTCCCTTTTTTCCTGCCCTAGCTGTTCTTCCTATTCTATGAACATAATCTGAAGAAACATCAGGTAAATCATAGTTTATTACCAATTCAATGTTTTTAACATCAAGACCTCTTGCAGCAACATCAGTTGCAACCATTATCCTACTTCTTCCACTCTTAAAAGCTTCTAATGATTTCTTTCTTTGACTAAGGGATAAATCAGAATGAATCTCAACAGCTCTGTTTCCATTTACTACTAATCTTTTTTTAATATTCTTAACTCCAAACCTTGTCCTTACAAAAACTAAAACCGAACCATTATTTTCTTTAATTACTTTTTCTAAATAATGAAATCTATCTCCAGAATTCAAAACTATCATTTCTTGAGAAACATTTTCTGCAGTAGTTCCTTGAGGAGAAACTTCTATTCTAATCGGAAGTTTCAAGTATTTAGCTGCTAATTTTGCTATTTCAGACGGCATTGTAGCTGAAAAAAGCATCGTTTGTCTTTCTTTAGGAACGCTTTTAAGTATTTCTTCAATTTGAGGTAAGAATCCCATATCAAGCATCATATCAGCCTCATCTAAAACTAATGTTTTAATTTGGTCTAACTTAATTGATTTTCTTTCAATATGATCAATTAATCTTCCGGGAGTAGCAATAATTAAACGAGGTTTTTTTCTTAATAGAAAAAATTGTTTTCCGATGTTTTCCCCTCCAATAAGAGTAGCGGAATTAAAATTAAAATGTTTAGCAATTCTTTTAATGCTTTCTTCAACCTGAACAGCCAATTCACGAGTTGGAACTATTATTAAGGCTTGTCCTTGTTGCGATATTAGCTTCTCTATAATAGGAATTCCAAATGCAAATGTTTTTCCTGTTCCTGTTTGAGCTATTCCAACAATATCAGTTCCTTTTAAGGCAACTGGTATTGCTTGCCCTTGAATTGGAGTTGGTTTAACTAAATTAAGCCCTTCTAATACTTTTAGTATAGACGGACTAATTCCAATATCAGAAAATTTTAACTCTAACGATTGAGAATCTTTTTGTTCTTTTTTTTGTATGTTCATAAAATTAGGAGACCCGATTTCTCTAAGGCCCCCTAATAGAACAGAGATTCGAATCTATTTGATTATGCTAAATTTATATCACAAAATACCTCTTTTGTCAAACAAAACAATCAAGCTTTGATTATCTTAAATAACCATCCTAACAAGCTAAAGCCTTTTTGAGAAGATTCTAAAGTATTCTGAATTTCTAAACTAACTTCTTCTATTTTTTCAATTTGTTCGTTTAATACTTGCAAATCTTCTTCGTTTAATTGTCCTTTAATTTCTTCTAATTGATTAATCTTGTCTTCATTTTCTTCTAATATTTTTTCAATATCATTAACACTTGTATAATCAGCACCTATTAAAAACTTGGTAATTGAGTTACGATTTTTAATTCTTTCTAATTTGGCATCTATTTGCTCTTGATTTCTTAATTGTGTTTGAGCAATTATTCTTATTTGCTCCCCTATTCCACTATTATTTTCTGCAATTCGTAACATTGTTTGCACAGCATTTGCCACCTGACTTCTATTTTGTATTCCATTCCCATTATCCTGGGATTGTCCCTGAGAATCTCCCCCTTGAAATTCTGGCTCCCCGATTTGAAAACCTCCTTGATTTGCTCCTTGCCCTGTTTGAGGTTGATTCCCAGTCTGATTTACCATTAATTGTTCTTCTGGCTGATTGATATTTTGCTGTTGTCCGCTCTGCTTACTACCAGCATAAACATTACCGACTAAAAATAGTGATAATATTAACAATATAACTAAGTATTGGTTTTTTATATATTTTTTATTTATAATTTATTATATCTTTATTATAATATGCTAAAAAAATTTAATCAATAAAATCAAGAGTCCCATTCTTTTAGTTGTTCTAAGGATCTTTTAACAAACTTTCCGAACTTACGATCTTTCCCTCTTTTCTCAACATCATCCATTTCGTAATGTTCAGCCTCCTTTCTTAATTTAATATAGTTAAGATATTTTTCTCTATCTATTTCTCCTGCTTCAAGGGCTTTTAAGACCGCGCAGCCAGATTCATGAATATGAGTACAATCAGCATATTTACAATTTTTTGATAGATTATTAATTTTATCAAAAACATCTTCTACGCTATTTTTAACATTCACCATTCCCACCTCCCTTGTTCCTGGGTTATCAATTACAATTCCTCCATTATCTAAAAAATAAATCTCTCTTGATGTTGTTGTATGCTTTCCTTTTCCAGTTGAATTACTAATTTCTTTGGTTTTAATTTTATTTTTCTTAAGTAGTTTATTTATCAAAGATGATTTACCTACACCAGAAGAACCCAAGAAACAATATGTTTTTCCTTTCTCAATATAGTTTAATAGTATATCTAATCCTTCTTCATTAATTGTGCTAGTTAAAATAACAGGAATATCATTAAACCTTTCTTTTATTTGATCTATTTTTAATTTTAGCTCACTACTTGAAATTAAATCTATTTTGTTTAATATAATAACTGGTTTAATTTTTCCTTCGTTTATTAAAACAAAATATCTTTCAAAACGATTAAGATTAAAATCTCTGTTTACAGATTCAACTACAAAAGCAACATCTATATTAGTGGCAATAATTTGAATTCCTTTTCTCCTGCTATGTTTCTTACTAAGAATTGTTTTTCGAGGAAAGATATCGTTAATAATTGCTGTTTCTTCGTCAGACATAGTTATTGCAACCCAATCACCCACAGCAGGATAATCTTCTCTTTTGGTAGCATCATACATTTTTCTTCCCGTTATCTTCGCAATATGTTCCCCATCTAATCCCTTAATTCTATATATTCCTTTATGTTCAGCAATAACTCTCGCCATTGAACATTGTGTTAAATCTAAAAGCTTTCTTTTTGGTTCAAAAAAATCATTATATCCTAAACTTTCAAGCTCTTTTTTTTCAAAATTCATATTATTTGTATATAATAAATGCTCGGAAGCAGGGACTCGAACCCCGATTACTAGGGCCAGAACCTAGCGTCCTACCATTAGACGACCTCCGAATACTAGTTAGCATAATACACCCTAATTGATGTTTTTTCAATTTTTTAAGTATTTTCTAACTGCAAAATATGAAGAAAGCAATCCCAATCCTAAACCAATTACACATTGAAGCAATAAAATTAATATAATGTTATTTTTGAAAAATTCTAAACAATTAAAGCCCATAAATATACTTTGAAAGCTATTATTGAAAGAGAAAAAGACAATTGTAAAAATAATAAATGAGAATACTGCTGCAAATAATCCACATATCAATCCTTGAATTAAGAAAGGCCCCCTAATAAATCCATTCTTTGCTCCCACCAACCTCATAATCTCTATTTCTTCTCTTTGAGAAAAAATACTTAATCTTAAAGTGTTAAATGTAACAATAACAGCAATTAATGATAAAA
>JAQUUL010000019.1 GCA_028693895.1 Minisyncoccota bacterium | reverse complement strand
GACTCAAAGGTACTGGTATATTTACTGGAACGACTGTGTCGTTTCAGTCAGTAGAAATAGTGCTATTTCTGTTTCATATTCTGGAGGAGGATCATCTTCTTCATCATCATCCGGATCTAGTTCTGGAGGAAACTCTCCATCACCAGGTATTGGAGGAGGTTCTCCATCCCCGTCAATCTAGAGAGAAAAGATTAAAAATATAATCTTTTCTCCTAGATTATTTATTAACAAAAGATTCAATGGTTTTTTGTTAGTAAATAATAAATAAAAAATATGATAAATATAATAAAAAAAATAAAATATAATAAATTTTTGGTGCTAACAATGCTTTCAATTGTTTTTGCATCTATTATGCCTTTTTCAACAGTTCTTGGTGCTAATGTTTTTAACTCTGCATCAACTGATAATCCTTTGAGAATTGGAAACAACACTCAAAGCTCTGGAACGCAAAATTGGCAGACAAGCTTAACAGGAGTTAATGCTGGAGATGAATTAAAATTCTCAGTATATTTTCATAATTCAGGAGACATTAATGCTGAAAATACTAATGTAAATTTAGTTTTATCTTCATTAACTGCTACTACTTCTTTTAGCGCAACATCAACTATATCAGCTACAAGTTTTACAAGCTATATAACTTCAGCAAGTATATCTTTAACTAGTGCTCAAACTATTCAGTTTGGTAATACTGCAAAGTTATATACAGATTACAGTAATGGAGCATATCAAACTTTAATTGATGTTCCTGTAACTGTCTCTGGAAATACAGTTTCATATAATTTAGGAACAGTTCAACCGGGATATTCTCCTAACGATGGTTACATTATTTTTACAGGAGTTGTAAGTAATAATTCTACGCCCACACCAACTGGAAATATTACAGTTAGTGCTGGACAAAATCAAACAATTTTAAGTGGACAATCAACTAATCTTTATGGAACAGCTTCTCAATCAGCAGGATTACCAATGACATATCAATGGTCATGTAATGGAGGAAGCTTATCTAATTCTTCGGTTTTACAACCAATGTTTTATGCTCCAACAGTAAGTTCAACTCAAACATACAGTTGTACAATAACAGCAAGAGATTCAAGTAATAGTTCAGTATCTTCTACAGTATATATAACTGTAAATCCAAGTGGATATTATTATCCTGGTGGGGGAGTTGGTTATCCATCAGTTAGTGCTGGTTCAAATCAAACAGTTATAAGTGGACAGTCAATCAGTCTTTATGGTTCAGCAACTCACTCAAATAATCTACCAATGACATATCAATGGTCATGTAATGGAGGAAGCATAAACAACTCAACAACATTATACCCAACTTTTTATGCTCCAACAGTAAGTTCAACTCAAACATATAACTGTACGCTAACAGTAAGAGATTCAAATAATAATTCTGCATCTTCTACAGTATATATAACTGTAAATCCAAGTGGATATTATTATCCTGGTAGTGGAAGTAGTAATAACTTTTCAGTAAGTGCTGGACCCGTTAAAACTCTTACAGGAGGACAATCAACAATTCTTGAAGGTTCTGCAAATAATATTTATGGTTCATATATGACATATCAATGGTCATGTAATGGAGGAAGTCTATCTTATCCAAATTCTTTAAGACCAACATATTATGCACCCCTAATATCATCAGCTAAAACTTATACTTGTACACTAACAGTAAGAGATTCAAATAATAATACAGCAACAGCATCTACATATATTTATGTAAATACTACTGGATCTAATTATAATTATTTATCAGCTTCTACAAATATGGCTGAAGGAGTATCTTCTAATGCTGCAACATTAAAAGGAAAGATTGATACTGCTTATGGAAACAATGTTTCAGTAAGGTTTAATTGGGGAATTTCTTCTCAACTTGCAAATGTTACTCCATGGCAATACAACAAAACTTCAGGTAATATAGTTTCCTCATATATTTCAGGATTAGAAAAAGGAAAAACATACTATTATAGAATAGAAGCAAACGATGGAAATAGGACAGTTTATGGTGAAACATTTTCATTCACAACAAAACCAAATTCAATTAGTAGCTTCAGTGCACTTGCTTCTGGAAGTAATAGAATTAATTTAACATGGAGTAAAGCAGCAGATTCTTGCTATACAATGATAGTAAGAAAGACAGGAGATTATCCTATTAACGGAACAGATGGAACAGTAGTTTATTATGGTTCAGGTTATAGTTATTTAGATACTAATGTTTCAAATAATGTTTGGTATTATTATAAGGCATGGGCAGTTGGTTGTGACCAAGGATTAACATCTTTTTCTGATGCTCAACAATCTAGAGCATATACCGTAGCATCAACATCTTCAGTTGTTACTACTCCAATAGTAACTACAATTTCCAACGCAGAAGTAGAAATTTATGCAAGAAATATTACTCAAGACCAATTTGTATGGCAAGATAACATTACTGCAAACGCAGGGGATGAAATAGATTTTAGGATAATTATTACTCCTACAGGAAACAAATCATTAGAAGATGTTAAATTAGGAACATATTTCTCAAATAAAATTACCTCAATTGAAAATGTTCAAGTAGACGGAAATCCATATAGCATGCAATTAAATCAAGAATTAAATTTTGGAACTATTGGATTAGGCTCAACAAAAGTAATTTCATTTAAAGGAAAAATATCTGATAGTGGTTTATTGAACGAACAGTTAAATAATTCTGTTACTGTTTCTGCAAAAGGAATTAGTTCAATTCAAAAGAATTTAATAATCAATGTTTCAGAAGATATTTCTGGTGCTTCATTTATAGATATTTTTAGAATCGGTGGTTATGGTTGGTTATTATTGATCATAATCTTATTAATGGTATTCTTAATAATGTATCTATTAATAGAAAGGAATCAAAAAGAAAAACTTGTTCTTGAAGATGATAAAGCAGAAAAAAGTAGATATTTCAATATTAAATAAAAAAAGCTCCGCTTGATAGCGGAGTTTTTTATTACTTCAAATTTTTAACTCTAATGGCCTTACTTATAAAATCCCCATATTTATTAAGGTCAACATCTGTCTTTAATTTATATTCTTCTATTTCAGCTCCTAAAGATATTTTATTTTCAGACTTATATTTTCTCACTTCATTAATCGCATCAATAGATTTTTCAAAATCGGATATATCTAAAGATGATTCTATTTCTTTTTCTTTTGGCCAATCTGATATGTGAATACTTTTTTCTCCCTCAAAAAGTTCTTCTGTAATAAAGGGTATGATTGGAGCAAACATTTTTAATATATCATTAAAAACAATATTTAAAGTGCGAACAGCACCAGCTTTTGATTTAATATCGTCTCCATATAGTCTATACTTAACAAATTCGATATAGTAATCGGCAAATTTGCTCATAAAGAATTCTTCTATCTCATTTTTTGCTTTAGCATAATAATAATTATCAAAATGTTTAGTCGTTTCTTTAATAGTCTTATTAAGTTCTTGAAGTATCCAACAATCTGAATAGTCTAATTCGTAATCATTAGTATTAATATCATTCATCTTAATAAATCTATATACATTCCATAATTTATTAGCTATTTGTTTTCCTTTCTTGATTTCTTGAGGATTAAATCTTAAGTTTTGTCCTAGTGTTGCTCCTGTTGCCCAATATCTTATAGCATCGGCTCCGTATTCTTCAACTAATTGATCAGAAGGAACGTAGTTTCCTAATCTTTTACTAATCTTTTTTCCTTTTTCATCTAGTCCATGACCAGAAACCATTATATTTTTAAAAGGAATGCTTTCAAAGTGATAAAAACTTTTAACAATTGAATAAAAATCCCAAGTTCTAATTATCTCGTGAGCATTAGGTCTTAAGTCAACAGGGAATAGCTTATCATTGTTTATCATTTCTTTTAACAAGAAAGGAGTACAAGATGATGTTGCCCAAGTATCCATAACATCTGTTTCAGGAATAAATTTAGTGCAGCCACAATTAGGGCAAGCTTTAACAGGAGAATTATCTTTAGTAGGAATTACAGGAAGGTCTTTTTCTTCAGGAAGAATGATCTTTTCACAATTAGAGCAATACCAGAAAGGGAAAGGAACTCCGTAGTATCTTTGTCTTGAAACACACCAATCCCACTTTAAAGAGCTAACCCATGATTCATAACTTTGGAACATTGTTTGAGGGTGCCAGTTTATTTTCTTTCCCATTTCAATCCATTTATCCTTGTTGTCGGCTATTTTTATAAACCATTGCTTGCTTAATATTAATTCAACTGGAGTATCGCATCTTTCGTGGACATTAACACTATGCTTAATATCTTCTTGTCTAACTAAAAATCCTTTCTCATTTAAATCTTTAATTATCTCTTTTCTAGCTTCTTCTATCTTAAGTCCACAATATTTTCCTCCTAATTCGTTTATCTTTCCGTCTGGAGTTAAAAGACTTTTTGTTTCTAAATTATCAAGCCTCCATTTTTCTAAGTCTTCTTGATCTCCCCATGTACAAACCATCATTAGTCCCGTACCTTTTTCCATATCAACCTCTCTGCTTGTTTTGAAATTTACCTCATAATCAAAAAGAGGAACAATTGCTTTTTTACCAATTAATTCTTTGTATCTTTCGTCATCAGGATTGAAATAAAGAGCAACGCAAGCTCCTAAAAGTTCTGGTCTTGTCGTAGCAATTAAAACATTGTCTTCTCCGGAAACAGGAAAACTAATATAATTCATTTTTGAGTCATATTCCTTATCTTCTAAATCAGATTGAGAAATTGCGGTTTGACAATTTGGACACCATAAGATAGGCAATTCTTGTCTATATAACAATCCTTTATTGTATAAATCGATTAATGACCATTGAGAAACTTTTGTTGGTAGTGGGGCAATAGTGCTATATGTTTTTGACCAATCAACTGATATTCCTAATTTATTCCAAAGGTTTCTGTATGTCTCAATACCTTTTTCTGTCTCTTTTAAGCAAAGGTCAATGAATTCTTTTTTAGTAATTTTATTTTTATCAATCTTATATTTTTTTTCTACAAATCTTTCCGTTGGAAGTCCATTATCATCAAAACCCATTGGATAAAATACTTTATATCCTCGCATTCTTTTATACCTTACAATGAATTCAGCTTGAGCATATGACATAATGTGTCCAGCATGAAGATGATCCGCTGAAACATAAGGGGGAGGAGTATCAACGACAAAGAGCTTATCATTCTCATTAAAAGAAAATTCAAAAAGCTTATCGTCTTCCCATTTTTTTCTCCATTTCTCTTCAATTATTTTAAAATCGTAGTTTGTTTTTTCCATTTTTTATTGTTTTTTATCTATTTTGCTATTATAATGAAAAAAACATATTATGTCTAATTTTAATTTGAATAATCCTTTAGCCGATAGAATGCGTCCTAAAAACTTGGATGATTTTTTAGGTCAAGAAGAAATTATTGGAGAAAATAAATTATTAAGAGAGGCGATAAAAGCAGACAATGTTCCATCGATGATTTTTTGGGGTCCTCCAGGAACAGGTAAAACCACACTAGCTTTAATTATTGCAGAGAAAACTAATTCGGAATTTTTACGTATCAGTGCAGTTTCCAGTGGATTAAAGGATTTAAGAGAGATAATTGAAAAAGCTAAAATTAACCAACGACTAGGAAAAAGAACAATTCTTTTTATAGACGAGATACATCGATGGAATAAGACACAGCAAGATGCTTTATTGCCCCATATTGAGAATGGATTAATTACATTGATTGGAGCAACGACAGAAAATCCTAGTTTTGAAGTGCGAGGAGCATTATTATCTCGTGCAAGAGTCTTCGTTTTTAAGCAATTAGATAAAGAAAGTATTGAGAAGATTATTAAGAGAGCACTTAAGAAAACTTCAGCTAAAATGAATAAAAAGAGTATAGGGTTTTTGGCTGACATTAGTAATGGTGACGCAAGGACTGCTTTGAATATTTTGGAATATTCATCTTCTCTTTCAAAACAAATTGATATTGACTTAATCAAGGAAGCAGCACAGAAAACTTCTTTAATTTATGATAAAAATGGAGAAGAACATTATAATATTATTTCAGCTCTTCATAAATCAATGAGAGGTTCAGATGCGGACGCTTCTCTTTATTGGTTAGCGAGGCTTGTCGAGGGAGGGGAAGACCCTTTATATATCGGAAGAAGATTAATTAGATTTGCTGCCGAAGATATTGGACTGGCTAATTCAAGAGCGTTAGAACTAGCTGTGAGTGCATATAATGCTTGTCACTTTATTGGTTATCCTGAATGTAATGTTATTTTAGCCGAAGCAGTTGTATATATGGCTAAATGTAAGAAATCAAACGAACTATATATAGCATATGGAAAAGTTGCTGAAGATGTAAGAAAGACTGGTAATTTACCTGTTCCGTTACATCTTAGAAATGCAACTACAAAATTAATGGACGAAATTGGTTATGGAAAAGGATATAAATATAGTCCAGAACATAATTACAAAGAAAATCAGGAATATATGCCCGAAAAACTTAAGAATAAAAAATATCTTAAAGATTGACAGTATGCCTTATTTTGTATATTATCTAAATAAGAAAATAAGAAAATAAGAATATGAAAAATATAATAAAAGCAACAAGCAGAGGACAAATTACATTGCCAGCTGAGTGGAGAAAAAAATTTTCCACTAGCAATTTCATTATTAAAGAAAATGCTAATTTTTTAGAAATCAGGCCGATAAACATAGAAGAAATAGAAAGAGATTATACTGTTTTTGATGCAATAAGAGATAACAAGGGAAAAGGAATAAAAGCAAATGATTTGATTGATATTTTAGACAAAATAGAAAGAAATGGATAAAATAGAAAAGCTTTTTAGAAAAATTAGTAAGGACGAAATACGATTATTAAAAGAGTTAATCAATAATTTAATTCTTAAAAAAACAAAGGGAATGGATATTATAAAGATAGAAGATACTGATTTTTTTAGATTAAAAAAAAGAAAGTTTAGAATTATATTTCATTATAATAATAAAGATATAATTATTGATTCAATTAAATTAAGAAACGAAAAAACATATAAATGTTAATAGATGATATTAAAATTAAAGTAAGAGCGGGAAACGGAGGAAAGGGATGTGTAGCCTTCAATAAGATTAAGTTTTCTCGAGGACCAGCAGGTGGTTCAGGAGGCAAGGGAGGTGACCTCTATTTTGTTGGTGTTTCTGATCTTAGTGCTTTAAAACAATTTAGATTTAAAAAAGATGTAATGTCCGAAGACGGAGAAAACGGTAAGGGCCAATTTCGTGACGGAAGAGATGGAGAAGATGTTTTTATTAAAATTCCAGTAGGAACAGTTGTTCATTACAAAAAAGAAAAGAAAGAAATAGTTAAAATAGGAGAACCAGTTTTAATTGCTAAAGGCGGACTAGGAGGAAAGGGTAATTTTCTTTTTAGGTCATCAAGAAATACCACTCCAATGCAGTGCCAACCAGGAACATCTGGAGAAGCTTTTGAATTAAGATTAGAATTAAAAATGATTGCTGATATTGGTTTCATTGGTTTTCCAAATGTAGGAAAATCTAGTTTACTTAAGGAATTAACTAAAGCTGATCCAAAAGTTGCTAATTATCCTTTTACAACATTGGAACCTAACTTAGGAGTTTATTATGATTTAATTTTAGCCGATATTCCTGGGTTGATTGAAGGGGCTTCAGAAGGAAAGGGGTTAGGAGATAAATTTTTAAGGCACATTGAAAGAACAAAAATTTTGTTTCATTTTATTTCTGCCGAATCAGAAGATTTTAAGAAAGATTACGAAACAATTAGAAATGAATTAGGAGAATACAATAAAGATTTATTAGATAAAGATGAATATATCTTTATATCAAAGACAGACACTATTAGTGAAAAAGAATTAAAAGATAAGCTTAAAAAATGGAAAAAGAAAGTTAATTTAATATCTATATATAATTATGAAAGTATAGAAGAAGTTAAAAAGATATTAAATAAAATAATGAAAGACAAATGAAAAAACCAGAATTAATGTCACCAATTCGTGATGGGGCTAGTTTAGAAGCAGCAAAAGATTATGCTGATGCAGTATATTTTGGCGTTGATAGTCTAACAATGAGAGCATCAAGTGGAATAACTATTAAAGAGTTGCCTAAGTTTGTCTCCAAAGTCCATTTATACGGCCTAAAAGCCTATTTAACGGTTAATTCTGTGGTGTATAATAAAGATATCACAAAAGCAGAAAAGCTTGTAAAAAAGGCAAAAGAGGCTAAAGTAGATGCTTTGATTGTTTGGGATCCGGCAGTTATTGAAATTGCTAAAAAAGAGAAGATTCCTTTTATTATTTCAACTCAAGCAAATATATCAAATTACAAAAGTGCCGATTTTTATAAAAAACAGGGAGCGAAAAGGGTAGTATTGGCTCGTGAAATGACATTGGAACAAATTAAAGAAGTTAAGAAGAAAACAAAAATTGAAATAGAAGTATTTATTCATGGAGCGATGTGTATGGCTATTTCAGGTAGATGCATTTTATCAGCCTACTTATTTGGAAAATCTGCTAATTGTGGGTCTTGTGCTCAGCCTTGCAGAAAGGAGTGGTTTTTGTCAGATGAAGAGGGGAATAAAGTGTCGGTTGATAAAAAGTATTTTATGAGTGCAAAAGATATTTGTATGATTGAATTTATTCCTCAATTAATTAAAGCAGGAATAGACTCTTTTAAGATTGAAGGAAGAAGAAGGGATCCTAAATATATTGAAGTAACAAGTAGGTGCTAAAGAGAAGCAATTGATTCATATTATTCAAAAACATTTACAGAAGATAAGGTTAAAAAATGGAAGAA
>JAQUUL010000018.1 GCA_028693895.1 Minisyncoccota bacterium | reverse complement strand
TGATATGCTTGGATTGAAGTAATTGGACAATTAGTATTATTATAAACATCAGTAATACTCTCTTTAATTTTTCTAAAGAAAGGATGTGCTCTCCTTTGCGCCATTAAATAAAAAACCAAATCACTATTTTTCTTTAGGCTTTGTTTATACAGCTTTAATAATTCATCATAGTCTTTTATCAACTTCTTTGCTTTTTCTGAACTAGAAACTATAGATTCATAAGTAGAAAGTGGTTTATCCATCAAAATACTTAACCCCTCTCTTAATGCCCACCTAGCATAAACCATATGTGCCAATGGTTCTGTAGCAATAATAACTCCCTTGATGTTATTTTTTTTAACTATAAGATTTATTTTCTCCCCTGTTCCTTTATCTAATTTAATATTTTGTGCCCTATCAAGTAAAATAAGTTCTGTATTTGAACCATTTTTCTCAGAAAGATAATCCTTGATGATTTTTTCTTGACTTTTTAGATCGATAATGAAAATTTTATTTACCTTTTTTTGTTTTTGAAAATCTTGCAAAATAGGAAAATAGATTCTTCTAGAGTGATAACCTAATCCAATCAATAACAAATTATGCATAACTATATTAACTTATTATATCTATATCTTTATCTTTAATTAATAATGCTTGGTTGTCTTTTAACCTAATAACCTTTTTTTTATTAACTTTCTCAAATATCCTTACTTCCTTCTCATCCTCTTCTTGATAATGTGGATGCACAATTACATCAGTTAGTTTCAATCCAGAAAAATTTCTAATTCTAAACTTATTTTCATCACCATCACAAATTTGAGCAATATCAATGCTAGAACCAGCCAAGATACTTCCTGCACTTATCCCGAAATAGGAAGCTCCCCTGTTAACCATTTTTTTTATTCTCCTATCGGCTCCTGTCTTTCTTATCTTGTTCAAATATTGAAAAGTATTTCCTCCACAAACATAAACTATATCAACATTTTTCAAAAAAGATTTATCTAATTTTTTATTAGAATCTAATGTCTTGATATTTTTTCTACTAAAACCCATCTTAACTAATTCCATAAAATGTTCTTCCACATACTTCCAATCACTGCTGCCAACTTCTGCTGTATTAATTAAAAAAATCAAAGTATCCGAATACTTTTTTTTAGTTAATTTTAAAAATTCACTTTTAATTTTTGAATTATTTCCCCAACCAGATGACGTTAAAAGTAATCGCATAAGCTTTATTTGTATTATTAACATTATTATAATGCAAAATAATACAAAAAGCAATAAAAAAACACCCTTAATTATTTAGTTATTTAAAGGGTGGAAATATAAAAGTTTCTTTTATGTTTTTCCCATAATCACCAAGGGTGAGTAAAAGTCTGTTAATTCCTAGTCCGAAGCCTGCACTTGGGGGTATTCCAAATCTCAAGAGTTTAATGAAATCATTATCTATTGGATTTTGAGTAGCCTTAGCCTGCTTCTCTAGAAATCGTTCAACTTTTACAGAATCAATTTCGTCGGCATAAACGTCTGCTATAAATTCTCCGTTTATTACTAAAATCGATCCCTCGCTCATGTTCGGATTATTTGAAGATGTTTTTGCTAATGGAAAAAATTCCGACGGAAGCTCTGTTATAAATGTAGGATATTTAATCTGGGGCATAATAACTTTTCCGACCACCTTCCTTACCATCTGTTCCTCGCCTCCATTAAACTTATCAAATCCGTAGTCTATTAAAATATTTGATAATTCTTCATTGATATAAGAACCATCTCCCACGCTATTTAGCGCTTCCATGAAGGTTATTCTGTTCCAAGGTTGAAAAGTATTAATCCTTTGATTGAAAACATCAACACCCAATCCGTTAACAGAAGCTTTAATAAGTTTCTCTAACAAATTCATCATTTCTTCACAGCTACTAAAAGCTTTGTATGCCTCTAAAACAATGAACTCAGGAGAATTGTTAAAATTAAGGCCTTCGTTTCTAAAAACATTACCCATTTCAAAGACGTTTTCATATCCACTAGCAAGTAGCTGCTTTAATTTAATCTCTAGATTTGTTCTTAAAAATACTTCCTTTTTCTGCGCATTAAGCTGCGTCCTAAACGGCTTAGAAAATCCTCCACCATAAGAATCATGAATAATCCCTGTATTAAACTCCAAGAAATTATTTTCATGTAATTTTCCCCTAATCTGAAAGATTAAGCGTGAACAATGCGCATGATATTCAAATTTCTTACGATTATTATTAAGTTCCACAAATCTTGGCAATGATCCGTCTTTAATATTTTCTGGTACCTGACACTTGTGTAGGATTATACAATTATTTACATTTATGCTTTTCTCACCATTCTTTGAAATCGTAGTCTTCCCTTCAGCAGATATCAAATCTCCTTTTTTAATTTGACTGAAGGTACGGAAAATACTTTCATAGCCTTTCTTTTTCTCGCAAATTAATTGCATAAAACCACTTTGGTCGCTTAAGACTAAAAAAATGATTCTGCCTATTTTTCTTTTTGCGTTTATTCTTCCAGCTAAACAAACAAATTTGTTAGTTTCAAATTCCTCTAAAACTTCCTTAACCATCTTTCTTTCTTCCATTTTTGCACCTCGTTTTCAATGTACTATACTTATATTATTACAAAATACAAAAACATAAGTCAAGGGTTATTTTTATAAATCTATATTTATGATATATTAAAATAAAAATGAAAATTTATTTATTTCGACACGGAGAAACTTACTACAATAAAAATAATATCTTCACTGGAAGAAAAGATTCTAAATTAACACCGAAAGGAGTGCAAGATGCAAGAGAAATATCGCGAAAATTAAAAAATTTAAAAATTGACATTGCTATATACACAAAACTTTCTCGTTCTAAAGAGACACTAAAAATTATCTTAAAACATCATTCAGAATGCAAGAAGATAATAGTTGACGATAGAATGATAGAAGGAAGTTATGGGTCACTATCTGGAAAAAAATACAGTACTATAATTAAGAAATACGGTATTGAAAAATATAATACTTGGCTCGGAAACTATTACATTCGCCCTCCAAAGGGAGAAAACTATGCAGATATTGAAAAAAGGGTAAAAAAATTTACCGTATGGCTTGAAAAATACGTAAAAGAAAATCAAGTTAATGTTGTAATTTCTGCTCACGGAAATTCCATAAGAATGTTTAGAAAAATAATGGAAAATCTATCAATAAAAGAAACGGAAAAATTAAAAATTGCTCACGTTAAAATCTTTACCTATGATATTCCTAATAATCATAAATAAATCTTTTAACGCGTCTCGTAAGGCGCTTAACTTGGCTGTGGGACTAGGACTCGAACCTAGATTAACGGAGTCAAAGTCCGTCGTCCTACCATTAGACGATCCCACAATATTATTGCATTCCTATTGATTCAATTATTGCTAATTCAAGAGGAAGTTGCTGTATTGATGCATACTTACTCTTATTCTCAGCCTCTAAAAATAATTCAATAGTCTTTTTTAATGTGCTTTCTTCAAATCTCTTTGCTTGCTCTTCTGCCTTTTTAATTGATTCTTTTGTTTCTCCGGGCATTACCGAAGTAATTAAACTTGAATCAATCTTAAGGATAATCAATTTTCGTAAATAGTCAATAAGGGATGATGTTAATTCTAGAATATCTATACTCTTTTCTATTTGTTCTCCTAAGAATTTTAAGGCACCTGCCTTATCTTTTTCTATCAAGAATTCAACTAAGTTAATAATAATACTATTTTTAACTAAACCCAAAAGGGCTTCAATATCTTCTCCTTTAATTTTTTTATCAGGTAAAAAACTAAGAACTTGATTAAGTATTCCTTCAGCATCTCTCATTGAACCTTCTGATGCGGAAGCAATCATTTTTAATGCTTCTTTTTCTATTTCTACCTTTTCTTTTTTACATATTAAAGAGAGTTTTTCAATAACTTTATCATATGAAAGTTTATAGAAATCAAATCTTTGACATCTTGAAGCAATAGTCGGTATCATTTTGTGAGCTTCAGTTGTAGCGAGTATAAAGATGGCATATGATGGTGGCTCTTCTAATATCTTCAAAAGTGCATTTGCTGCATCTTTTGATAATTGATGTGCCTCATCTAAAATCAATACTTTATACTTTAAAAAATTAGGAGCAAATTTAATACTTTCTCGAATACTCCTTATCTCATCTATACCTCTATTAGAAGCAGCGTCTATTTCAATAATATCTACTGCCCTACCTTCATTTATTTCCAAACAAGATGAACATTTATTACAAGGTTCTGCTCCATTTGGATTTTGACAATTTATTGCTTTAGCGAAAAGTCTTGCCAGTGTAGTTTTACCTGTTCCTCTGTGTCCAGAAAAAAGGTATGCATGAGATATCATTCCTGATTTTATCTCGTTTGTAATAGTTTTTACCACATGTTCTTGACCTATAAAATCTTTAAAACTAGATGGTCTGTATTTTCGATAAAGTACTAAGTTTGTCATAAGACTATTGTATGATAAATTTTATTAAAAATCAAATAAAATAAAATAAGGCATCCCGTTGCTTTATTATTTATTATATATAAGCAAATGAGATGCCATCTATGCCGTAGAGTTGAAGTTCCTGAATTGGTGATCTGAAAATTTAAGGATTTTACTTCTTCTCTTTCCTCCATGCAATCTTTAATCAAAGAGCTATACTATCCTTCACTTCTTATGTTACCCCTTAAGAAAGAAGATCATTAGGACATTGATATAATACAAGATATGTTGATATTTGTCAATGTAAATAAAAAAAAAGACGGTCATAGATATCTTTATTTCCCTGATATCTCGCGTCTTTGAAGGAGGTGAAAAAATGACAAACGAAAGAGCCGACATATCCTTCACTTTTTGTTTTTCCACTGAAACAAAAAGATCACTAGGACAAATATATAATACAAGATATGTTAATTTTTGTCAAGAGTATTGACAATTAAATCTAGTTTGATAGAATAATATCAATGAATAAAATAATAACTAATCAAATCTGTTGTTGCTGTTGTCCCCCTATAGACTAGGAGATTGGTTTTTATCGTATAATATTTCTAATCTCTTAGCTTAAGAGATTTTTTTGTTAATAATAAATAAAATGAAAACAATTTTAGAACATATTGGTAACACTCCCCTTGTTAAAATTAGAGAGGAAAATAATTCATATATTTTTGCTAAAATGGAAGGCTTTAACCCTGGAGGTTCAATTAAAGATAGGATTGCCTTAAATATGATAAATGAAGCAGAAAAAGCAGGAATAATTAAAAAAGGAGATACTTTGATTGAGCCAACGAGCGGTAATACAGGTATTGGTTTAGCAATGGTTGGAGCGATGAAAGGATATAAGGTGAAAGTTATTGTTCCTGAAACAACAAGCATTGAAAAGATAAAAATGATTAAAGCATTTGGTGGAGAAGCAATATTAGTTGAAAGTATAAGATATAGGAAGTTTGCTATTGAGGATGCAAAAGAAATGGCTAAAAATGGAGAAGGATTTTTCTTTTTGAATCAATATGAAAATATGAATAATCCATATGCTCATTATGATGGTACGGCTGAAGAGATTATTAATCAGATGGAAGGTAAAAATATAGACTATTTTGTTGCAGGAATGGGTACGGGAGGAACTATTACAGGAATAGGAAAAAAATTAAAAGAAAAGTTTCCGTTAATAAAAATAATTGGAGTTCAGCCTGTTCAAAATGAAATTATTGAAGGATTAAGATCGTTAAAAGATGGATTTGTTCCGCCGATTATAGACTTTGATTTAATTGATGAGATATATGATTTAGAGGCAGAAAAAGCACTTAAAACAAAAGAAGATCTCTCTCTTGAAGGTATCCTCGTTGGTCCAAGTTCTGGAGCGGCTATGTATATTTCTCAAGAAATATGTAAGAATAATAAAGGAGTAAACATAGTAACTATTTTCCCTGATCGAGGGGAAAGATACATTTAATAATATGAAAATATATAATAGTTTAACAAAAAAGAAAGAAGAATTAAAACCAATTAATGAAAAAGAAGTTAAAATATATGGTTGTGGACCAACCGTTTATTGGTTTGCTCACATTGGAAATCTAAGAACATATATTTTTGAAGATATTCTTAAAAGAGTTTTAAATTACAATGGATATAGTGTGAACCATGTAATGAATATTACTGATGTTGGACACTTAACGTCAGATTCTGATTCTGGAGAAGATAAGTTAGAAAAGGGAGCAAAAAAAGAAAGAAAGAGTGTTTGGGAAATTGCTGAATTTTATACGGAATTTTTTAAAAAAGATTTGGAGCTTTTGAATATTATAAAACCAACTAAATGGATAAAAGCAACCGATACTATTAATGATCAAATAGAACTTATTAAAAAACTTGAAGAAAAAGGATTTACCTATACTATATCTGATGGAGTATATTTTGATACTTCTAAATTAGAAAAATATGGCAGATTATGGGGAGAAAGTGAAAGAAAAGAAATGAAAGGTAGGATTGAGGAAGTAAAAGAAAAAAGAAATCAAAGTGACTTTGCTTTATGGAAGTTTAGTCCTAAAAATGAAAAAAGACAGATGGAATGGGAGTCTCCTTGGGGGGTTGGTTTTCCTGGTTGGCATACAGAATGTGTGGTTATGAGCATTAAAGAATTAGGCATTCCTTTTGATATTCATTGTGGAGGAATAGACCATATTTTCATACATCATACTAATGAAATAGCTCAAGCAGAGGCTGTTTATGATAAGCCTTTAGCAAATTATTGGATGCATGGAGAATTCCTTAATTTGAAGGATTCAAAAATGAGCAAGTCTTCTGGAACGATTATTACCCTTAGCACTTTGAAACAAAAGGGTTTCACTCCTCTTGCTTACAGATATTTATGTCTTAATACACATTATCGTTCTAAGCTATCTTTTAGTGATGAAAGTATGGATTTTGCCGAAAATAGCTTAAATAAATTATATGAAAAAGCTTTTGAAACATTCAATAGTTCAAAAACAGAATATTCAGAAAGATATAATGAATATATTAAAAAATTCAAAGAATATATTGATGATGATTTAAATATTCCTGGTGCATTAGCTATGACATGGGATATGTTAAAAGATAAAGACTTATCAGATTTTGAAAAACATGAACTTCTAATTAACTTTGATGAAGTTTTTGGATTAAGATTATCTTTGATTAAATCTGATGAAAATATATCTGGATCAAAGTATATAATCAAAACTTTTAAAGATGATTTACCATTTTGGACAAGTGATATTAATTCCCTTCCAGAAGAATTGAAAAAATTAGTTGAAGAAAGAGAGGAAAGTAGAAATAATAAAGATTGGGACAAGTCCGATGAAATAAGGGAAAAGATTGAAAAATTAGGATGGCAAATTGAAGACTCTGGGAATAAAACAATAATTAAATTAAATAATTAAGAACATTTCTTGTAAAATTGAAGGACTTGGTCTGCAACCTTATTCCAAGAATAATTTTGAGATTTTTCAATTCCCCATTTTCCCATCTCTTCTCTTAAATTTTTATTAACTATTAGTTTTTCTAATTTTAAAGCAAGTTCTTTCTCGTTTTTTGGCTCAGCTAAAAACTCTTCTCCTTTAGTCCCCCTAAAGAGTTCTTTATATCCACTATTTGAAAATCCAACAACTGGCTTTCCGCAGGCCATAGCTTCTAAAAGAACAATGCCAAAGCTTTCTCCGAATATAGCGGGACTACAATATATATCACAAGTTGAAAAATATTGAGGAACAATACTTCCTGTTTGTACTCCTTCCCAATAAACATCTTTAATATCAGAAGCATATTTTTGACAATCTTTTTTTAATGGTCCATCCCCTACAATGATTAATCTAATATCATCATATTTTTCTTTTAATATTCTATATGCCTTCAAAAGATATATTAATCCTTTTCTTTCTTCTAATCTTCCTAAAAACAATATATTTATTTTATCATTATTAAATTTATTTATTCTTTTAATAGAAGGATTAAATTCATTTAAGTCTATTCCATTAGGAATCACAGCCTTATATCCATTAAAATTATTAAAAGGATTAAGATTGAAGGGTGCTACACCAATAACTCCAGAAACTTTTTTATTAATCTTTCCGCTAATTCCCATTAACATATTTTTAATAATATGATTGTCTTCTATGTTTGCATGTGAAGTTATGATATTTAGACTTTTAGACTTTTCTAATATCTGCGTTGCCGAAGGGATAATAAAGTTATGAAAATGAAGAACATCAAATTTTTCTCTTTCTAAAACTTTTTTTATTGCAAAAGGATTAAAATTAAAAACTATATCTCCTTGTGTACCAACAATATTGATTGGAATAGAGGTGCCTAATAATATGGTATCTTTGTCGTATCTTTCCCAAAATGATCTTCTGGGAACTATTATTTTTACTTCATGACCTCTTTTTTTGAATTCTTTAGCTAAACCTAAAATATGGTTTTTTACACCACCGGGATTAGCAAAAGAATGGAAAGAAATTAAACCTATTTTCATATGATTGACTTCATTTTTCTTGTCTGCTACATTATATCTAATGGAGAACAATAATTCAAATCTAAAAATACCTCCCCAAGACATTGAAGCTGAAAAAAGTCTATTAGGCTCTTTAATGATTGATAAAGAAGCAATAACTAAAGTTGCTGATACAACGCACGGAGATGATTTCTATAAAAGGAACCATCAGTACATATATGAAGCAATAGAAAGCCTATTCTCTTTAGGAGAACCAATTGATTTAATTTCAGTTGCTTCAAAATTAAAAGAAAGAAATCAATTAGAAGGTATTGGAGGAACAACTTACCTAACTGAATTAATAAATATAGTTCCTACTGCAAGCCATGTTTTAGCTTATGCAAAAATAGTACAGAAAAAAAGAGTTTTGAGAGATTTGATCACAGCAGGTTCAGAAATTAGTCTTATGGGATTTCAAGAAGATGAGGCTTCTGATGATTTACTTGATTCAGCTGAGAGAAAGATATTTAGCATAACACAAAAAAATCTAACTCAATCATTTTTACCAATCAAGCCCTTCTTAGAGGAAGCTTTTGATAGAATTGATAAGATATCTAAACAGAAAGGTGCACTAAGGGGTGTTTCTACAGGTTTTAATGCTTTAGACTCTGTCTTATCAGGACTTCAAAAATCAGATTTAGTAGTTTTAGCAGCTAGGCCATCTATGGGTAAATCAAGTTTAGCTTTAGATATCGCTAAGAATGTTGCTTTGAATGAAAAACTTCCTGTTGGTATATTTTCTTTAGAAATGTCTAGGGATCAATTAATTGATAGATTGATTAGTTCTGAATCAAATATTGATTCTTGGAAGATAAGGCAAGGAATGCTTTCTTCTGAAGGAGAGCAAAATGATTTTGTTTGTATTCAGCATGCTTTAGGTGTTCTTTCTGAAGCACCCATATTTATTGACGATGCTTCTAGTTGCAGTGTTTTACAAATGAGAGCAATGGCAAGAAGATTACAAGCTAGTCATGGATTAGGATTAATTATTGTTGATTATTTACAACTAATTGAACCAAATAGCAAAATATCAAATAGTGTCCAGCAGATAACAGAAATTTCAAGACAACTTAAAGGTTTGGCAAGAGAATTAAATGTTCCTGTTTTAGCTCTTTCTCAGCTATCAAGAGCAGTTGAACAAAGAACCCCAAAAGTTCCAAGGCTTTCTGACCTTCGTGAGAGTGGAGCCATTGAACAAGACAGTGATGTTGTATTGTTTATTTATAGAGAAGATGTTTATCAAGAAGAAACTCCTCGAAAAGGAATTGCTGATATTATTATTGCTAAACATAGAAATGGACCTATCGGAAGAGTAGAGCTTGTTTTTGATAAACAAAGAGCCTGCTTCCGAAATATGGAAACAGGCCGTGAGTTTGCCGAAGGAGATATTGGTTTTTAATTAATACATTTTTTAATCCTTCAAGCAGCGGACGGACCAACTATAGGCTTTAGACTCGTTACTGCGATGGACAGTAGAATAAATATTGTATAATGTTCTGTACCAAGCACCTAAACCACCTTCGATAGAGGACCAAAAGGACACGTTGGATCCTAAATTAAAGCAAAGACTTTTATTTTTTGAAGAAACGATACATTTAGAATAATTTAGAAATTGCTAGCATATCTCATCTC
>JAQUUL010000017.1 GCA_028693895.1 Minisyncoccota bacterium | reverse complement strand
TTAATTTATTACAAGTATTAAAATATTCAAGAGAAAAATTAACAGGATGTGTTAAAGGATATGGTGCAAGTTACAAGAATAATCCTACTGAGATTGTAAAGGTTTTTAGTTGTCTTGAAGGAATTATTGAAGAGGATTTAATAATTTTACCAGAATTTCCTTATCCTGCTAAAAATGATGATTTAGGATATGAGGATCCTTATAATAATTGTTACCCCCTTAATAGTGATAAATTAACTGAAGAACAAAGAAAAATATGCTACTATAATCCTTTAAGAGAAGGAGATAGTAGTAATCCTGGTTGTCTATTAGTAACACAAGAATATATGGATAATTATTATTGTTGTCAATAAAAAATATGAATATTAAAACACTTTTAATCTCAATCATTCCCCTATTAATAGCTTTACCTGTTTTTGCTGAATCAAAATATCCTGTTATAGCAGGAATTGAAATATCGGAAACAACCACTTCAGCTGAGTATATTGCTTATGCATTTAGTTTACTGGTGGCTATAGGATCCTTTATTGCGGTTGTTATGGTTGTTATAGCGGCAATAGAATGGATGACTTCATCAGGTAATCCGAGTAAAATAGAAAGTTCTAAAGGAAAGATTAAAAATGCTATATTAGGAGTAGGAGTCCTTTTAGGCAGTTATGTTATCCTTTCTACAATAAATCCTGAAATTACGACAGTGGAAATCGACGATTTAGTTTGTGATTATGGGATAATAATGAAGGCTAACATTGGAACTGGAGAGAAACAAAGGGAGGTTTTAAAATGTATAGATCAAAATACAGAAGATATTGATTATGAGATTATTGAAACGGTGAATAAAGATGCTTGGAGTTTTGAGCCAGGAACATTATTAAAAGTTTATACTTTTTCAGAAACTGATTATAAAGGAACAATTAAAACATTTGATTTTTCTCACGGAGAACCATATTCGGGAGAAATAATGGGAGCCAAATCAATTTACTTTTTAAGATATAATCCTGGAATATATATATATGATTCATTAAATTTTAATATAAAGGATAAAGTAGGTCCTCTTTATACTACTTCCAGTATAGCTAATTTATCTGATTCTGAATTTAATGATACGGCTGAATCTATTGATGTTATCCAAGGTAATGGTGGTTATGATCAGTATTCTTTCGTTGCTTTCACCAGTCAAAACTATGAGGGAAGGTGCTCATTTTCTCCTTATTCAGTTGAAAATCTTAATAATGCTATATCTGAAACAGTATATCCAGATCCAATAAATATAAATACGCTTTCTTCTATTATAATAAAGAAAACAATCATAGATATGGATGATGTTAGTGGAGATAAGGGATATATTGCTTTGTATACAAAAAAGAGTTGTGGTAAAACATCAGTAAGTAGCGATGGAATGCTAGATGTATTAGGAAATGCTAACATATCAAGTAACGAAATAAAAGAGTGTAAGATAAATATTCCTAATTCGCCAAGAGTGTATAATATTCTTGATGAGTGTAGCGGTGAAGAAGGTGATGAAAATAATTTTGTTAGCGGAGATGCGGTAATATCATTTGCAATAATTGGTTCTGCTGGGGTTGTTTTTAGTACTTCTGAAATAGGCTATTCTAATTCAGGGACACGATGTAAATATTTTGGATTAGATAGCTTAGGAAGTGGAACCTGCTATAGTTCATTAATAGGTTCGCCAGTGTATACTATTGGAGGAGTGAAGCCAAAATCAATAATAATTATTCCAGGCGATAAATGAAAAAGATAACCTTTTTAATTATATTTGGTCTTCTTATGTCCTTCCCTGTTTTAGCTGCAGAATACCCGATTATAGGGGGGATTGATATTAATAGCCCCGATGTTACTGCAGCAGATTTTATTATATATACATTTAATTTATTAACTGCAATAGGCTCCCTTTTCGCTGTTATAATGGTAATTACAGCAGGATTGGAATGGGTTTCTGCTTATGGCAATCCAAGTACAATAAATAAAGCAAAAAAGAAAATAATTATTGCTTTTAGTGGTTTGCTTATTCTCCTTTCTTCTTATCTTGCTTTAAATGTTATTGACCCAGACATATTAAAACTTAATTTCCAAGATTTAAGCGAACAAGAAGTAACCGAAGTAGAAGTTCCTGATGCGGAAGGGGTCTATTTATACAATAAAGCAGGCTTTGAAGGAGATAAGCTAATATTAACAGATTCTCTAGCATCAATTATCAAGTCCGGATTTTTTGAAAATGTAAAATCAATTAAAATTATTAATTCCGGAAATGTTAAATGGGGAGCGATTCTTTTTGCAGATGTAGAATTAGAAGATAGAACCATTTCAGGGACTGAATATGAAGGAAATTGTACCTATATATCAAGCGATTTTTCAAGCTTAAATAGTTCTAGTGGAAAAGAAAATAATCCGCCAGTTGGAGAAAACAAACTTTCTTCTATTATTGTCTTTAGAGGAAGTGTTGGAGGGGATGTTACTGTTTATAATAGCTATAATTGCCAACTTAGAAATATTAATTATTGTAGAGAAGATAAAGAAGACGATAAATTTGAAGAGTCTGAACCTTGTTTAAAAGAGGAAGAACAGGTTTGTCATATTAATACTAATGAATTTAAGAATATAGAAGAAGTTTGTCCTGAATTCAAGTGGGATATTATTTCAATTAAAGCAAATAAAGATACGGGAATTTTGTTTAAAGATGGAAATAGTGAAGAAAAAGGAAAATGTTATTATTTTAATATACCTAGTGGAGGTTGTTTTAATATAAATAAATATAGTCCTATTTATGGTCATGACCCTCTTTCTATTAATCTTTTCTCATTAGATTAAAGAGGTCTTCCCATTGCTCAACACTTAAGTTTTCGGCTCTCTCCCCTAGTGGGAGATTATTTTTTGTTAGCCAATTTTTTACAAGTTCTTTGTCTTCTAAATTATTTGCTAATTGCTTTCTGGGGTGAGAAAAACCTTTTTTTACTAAATTAAAGAATTTTTCATTTTTTGGTTTTTTATTCGGTGTTATTTGTATAAAAACACTGTCTACTTTTGGTTTAGGGAAAAAGCAATTTCTTGAAACATTAAAAAGAATTTTTGGGTGAGCATAGTAATTTACAGAAACTGATAATACAGACATATCCCCTTTTGAAGCACATATTCTCTTCCCTACTTCTTTTTGAATCATTAAGAAAATATCAGTTGGCTTTTGTTCGCTTTCTAAAAGGGCTCTAATTATAGATGATGTTATGTAATAAGGAATGTTTGCTACAACTTTATATTTTTTAAGATGGTTATTTTTTAAGAAAATTAAAGCATCTTCATTGATAATTTCTAAATTATTTATTTTTTCTTTTAATGCAGAAACCATATTTGTATCTTTTTCAACGCATATAACTTTATTTGTTTTTTTAACCAATTCTGTGGTTATTGCTCCCAATCCAGGGCCTATTTCTAATATAGTTTCGTTGTTTTTAATATCAACAGAATTAATAATCTTTTTAATTATATTTTTATCAGTTAAAAGATTCTGCCCAAGGTTTCTTTTGAGCGGAACACCATCTTTTTTTAATGTGGAAAAGTTTCTTGACATATGTTGATATAGGGGTAAAATTAGTATTATCCAGTAAGTTATTCTGGACTTTACATTTAATTATTAATTTACCTATTTTTTAATAGAGAATAGGTAACTCTGTTTATTCTTATAAAACAAAAAATTAACGATTTAGTTCAAAAATTAAGAAAAAAGAAGCTCTTTTGTCTATTTTTTATTGCTTTTTGTTTATGGATAACAACTTCTGTTGTTCAGGGTGATGTTTCCCCTAAAAACGCTATTTCTAATGCACAAAGTAACTTTATCAGTGTTCAGAATTCTTTTCAACCCGTAATGAGTAATTTAATCATTCAGCAAGGTAATATTTTAGGCTCAATAACCTCCCCTTTGTTTGTAAGCTCTGAAACAATGGCTTCTTTTTCTTCAGAAGAGGTTAATGAAGAAAATTATATTATTAAACATTTAGTTTCGGATGGAGAGACATTGTCTCAAATTTCTGAAAAATACAATATATCTATAGCAACAATACTCTTGGCAAATGAGTTAACAAACTCAAAAATATATCCTGGCCAAGAGCTTTTAATTTTACCGATAGATGGCATTTTACACATGGTAGACAATGGAGAGACTGTGGATGCTCTTGCTAAGAAATATTCTGCTAAAAAGGGCGAAATTTTGTCTTATAATGGCCTTTCAGATGACGGAGAGATATATATTGGAGATATTATTATCATTCCTAATGGTGTTATGCCTAAACAAACAGTTCCAACCACTTATGTTGCGACAGTTGAAACGGCTATTCCAAATTCGTATTTTATTTCTCCTACAAAAGGAACAATTACCCAGAGATCTCATTATTCATATACAAGTGGAGGAGTTTCCTACTATACAGCAGTAGATATTGCTAACTCTATTGGAACACCTATTGTTGCTGCTGCTGGAGGAACAGTACAAATTGTTAAGAATGTTTGGCCGTACGGAAACTATATTACTATTTCACATCCTAATGGAGTAATAACTCTTTATGCTCACTTAAATGCTTTTGCTAAAGGAATAACCCCTGGTGCAACAGTTTACCAAGGGCAAATAATAGGATATATGGGAAACACAGGAAGATGTATTAGTTTAGGCGGAAATGGTTCTCATCTTCATTTTGAGACAAGAGGAACATCAAATCCATTGAGAAGTTATTCAATAGGAACAGCTGTTAGTTATTAATTGCATTCAATGCAATTTTTTGCTTCAGGGATTGCTGTTAATCTTTCTTCAGATATCTCTTTGCCACATTTATCACATTTTCCATAAGAACCTTTTTCTATTTTTTCTAAAGCAATATTAATATTCATTAATCTTTCTTCTAAAGATCTTTCAACTGGCAAAAGATTTTCATATTCTTCTACTTCGTCAGTATCTTCATCTTCATTACTATTATTCATATTGTGTGGAAAGTTTGTTTCCCAGTTGTTTTCGCTAGTTTTATTTGCGAAACTGCTTAATTCTTTTTCAATTTCCTCTTTTTCCCTTAATAGGTCTTCTTTTCTTTGATTCAAAAATTCTGGTGTCATATAATTTGTATTATTCCAAAAACAACAAAAGCAATTATTATTAGTATTATAATTCTAACCAATATTTTGGATAAAATTGTTGGTTTTGGCATTATTATTTATTAATTTTATCTTCTATAGCAAAGATTTCAATTCTAATCTGTTTTGCTTGAGAGGCAACTTCTTGATATTTTTCTTTTATCATTTTTCTTCTAAAATCAAAGTCTCCCATCTTATCTTCTGTGTCCCATCTTTCTTTTTCTAATTCTCTTCTTTTGTCTTCTAAGTTAATTCTTCTTTGAGTTAATCCCCTTAGAACGTTTTCATCATTTGTTTCAGATTGTCTTCTTTCTACAACCCTAATCTCTTCTTCTGTAGATGTTTCTTTTGAAGCGATAGCAGCAAGATTTCTTTCAGCCTTATCTTGTTGTTTTGTATTGTCAAACATTTCTTTCTTTATAGCTTCTATTTCTTTTTCCAATGGTTCTAATCTTTCTTGAAGATCTTTTTTAGCTTGAGTAAGAATTATTACTTCTTTATCTCTTCTTAATATCTCTAATTCTTCATTAAGCTCTTTTTCTCTAACTAAAATCTTCTCTGAGTTTAATTCACACTCTTTTAATTGAAGATCAAGGGATTTTAATTGGTCTTCTTTATCGTAAATTTCATGTTCAAGTTCCTTTATCTTGTCTTCTACTTTCCACCTTTCTTTTTCTACATTTCTCTTTTCGTTAGGGTCTTCAGTTTTGGCTTCTTTCTCTTCAATAGCTTTTTTGTCGCTTTCAATAACATCCTTTTTTTCAATAATAAATTCAATCTTTTTCCTAATATTATCCATTTCTTCCTTAATCTCTTCCTTCCTCTTTTCAAAAGGTTCCTTTTCGTTTTCAATCATTTTCAAACCATTTTCTGCATCAAAAGTTCTTTCGGCAATTGTTTTTAAAATTTCTTCTTCTTCGTTAACTTCTTCAACAGTTTTTTCTTCAACAATAGGAAGTTCTTTTTCGAGAATATTTTCTTCTTCTTCAACCTCTTCTTCTTTATCTTCTAACCCTAAATCAATTGCGCTTGGTAGTGTATCTGAATATTCCTCTAATTCTTCTTCTTCTTCTTCTTCTTCTTCTTCGTTAACTTCTTCAACTGTTGGTTCTTCTTCATCAATAGGTAGCTCAATGTTTTCAAAAGTAGTTGTTTCCTCTACTTCAGGAACAGGAATTTCAGGAACAGGAATTTGTTCAGCTTCTTCGTTTTGAATAATTGCTGGTTCGTAATTAGTTTTAGGACCGTTAAAAGAAAAAGACGATAAATCAACAGACTCATCTTCTTTTGGATAAATTGTTTCTCCGTTAACTTCTCTTAGGTCTTTTTCCATTGTTCTAATTTTTCTCCTATCTAAAAAAGTTTCTTCCATTAAATTAAAAAATTAATAATTATTTCTTTGCCTCTTTTAATGATAGATTAATTCTTCCTTGTTCGTCAATAGAGATAACTTTTACAGGAACAATATCTCCTACTTTTACAACATCAGTAACTTTTTCTACTCTTTTATCAGATAGTTGTGATATGTGAATCATACCTTCTTGTCCGGGTAGTATTTCAGCAAAAGCACCAAAATCAAGGACCCTTTTGATTAATCCTTGAAACATTTCTCCAACAACAACTTCTCTAGTAATATTTTTAATCCATTCTACTGCTTTTTCAGCAGACTCTTGATTTTCAGCAGTAACAAAAACTTCTCCTGTTTCTTCTATGTCAATTGATACATTACAAGTATCAATAATTTCATTAATAGTTTTTCCTCCTGTCCCAATAACTTCTCCAATTTGCTCTGGTTTAATTTTAAGGATATAGATTCTTGGTGCGTTCTTTGAAAGTTCTTTTCTTGGTTCAGGCAATGTGTCAGTCATCTTTTTAAGAATTTCCATTCTAGCCTTTTTGGACTGATTAAGAGCGGTTTCTATTATTTCTTGAGTAATTCCTCTTACTTTAATATCCATTTGAAGAGCAGTAATTCCTTTTTCTGTTCCAGCAGCTTTGAAATCCATATCTCCATAATGGTCTTCTTCCCCTTGAACATCAGTTAAAACTAAGAATTTTTTGTCTTCCGAGCTTTTATTATCATTCATTTCCATCATTAGTCCCATTGCAATTCCAGAAACAGGAGCTTTGATTGGAACTCCACCATCCATTAGAGATAAACAAGCAGCACAAGTTGATGCCATAGAAGAAGATCCATTTGAGCATAGGACTTCAGAAACAACTCTAATTGTATAAGGAAATACATCGGCATTAGGGATAATTGGCCTTAATGCTTTTTCTCCTAACATTCCGTGTCCAATTTCCCTTCTTCCTGGCCCTCTCATTGGTCCAGTTTCTCCAACACAAGAAGGTGGAAAATTATAATGGTGCATAAACCTTTTCTTTTCTTGTTTTTCCATTTCTTCATATAATTTTTGGTCGCCAGGTGCTCCTAAAGTAAGGAATGATAAAACTCTTGTTTCTCCTCGAGAAAAAAGTCCTGTTCCATGAACAGCAGGAATAAAACTTACCCCACAATCAATTTGTCTTATTTCATCATATTTTCTTTCGTTAAAACGAAGCCCTTTTTCAATAGCATTTTCGTGTATTTTTTCTTCAATTAAGTTATCAAAGAAAGAAAGGATGTAACGAGTATGTTCGTTTTCTTTAAGTGCTTCTAAAACATCTTCCTTAATTTTTTCTATTGTTTCAGTAGAATTATTTTTAAGAACATCTTCTACTCTATTTCCAACAATTTCTTTTATTGTTTTTTCTGCTTCTTCGTCTTTTTCTATTTCAGGAATAATAACTTTTTCTTTTCCCTTTTTACTTTTAACTTCATCTTGAAAATCAATTATTGCTTTATGATATTTTTCAGCAAACTTTACAGCTTCTAAAATATCACTTTCAGGGATTTCATACATTCCCCCTTCAATCATATTGATTAGAATTTTTTTCTTTGATTCGGAATTTAATCCAGCAAGTAATAAGTCCATGCTTCCTTCCTCTCTTTCTTTGTATGTTGGGAATGCTTTGAATTCTCCATTTGAAATACCTACTCTTACAGGAGCAATAGGTCCGTCCCATGGAATATCAGAAACACTAAGAACGGTTGACGCAGCAATCATTCCTAATGAAGCTAAATCAGATTCTTTGTCCCAAGAAAGACAAGTTATTATGATTTGAACCTCTCTTCTTAAGTTTTTAGGGAATAAGGGTCTAATGGCTCTGTCAATTAGTCTCGAAGTTAAAATAGATTGTTCGCTTGGCCTGCCTTCTCTTTTTGTAAATCTTGAACCTAATATTTTACCAATGGCATAAAACTTTTCTTCATAAGCAACGGTTAAAGGAAAAAAATCGATACCATCGATTTCTTTATTGCTCATAACGGCTGTTGCCATTAAACAAGTATTTCCCATTTTTACAAAAACAGAACTGTTTGCCCTTTCAGCAAGATTATTAAATTCTATTTCTAATTCTTTATCGTCTATTTTTAGTTTGAAAGATTCTGTTTTCATTTTATTTTTCTAATCCAACTTTCTTAGATATTTTATTGTATGATTCTTCGTTAGTTCTTTTCAAAAATTTCAATAGTTTTCTTCTTGAACTTACCATTTTTAGAAGACCTCTTCTTGAACTTACATCTTTTTTGTGTTTTTGAAGATGCTTTAATAACTTATCAATTTCTTGAGACAATAAAGCAATTTGAACTTCTGCTGAACCAGTATCTTTTTCGTTGACTTTAACATCATCGATTATTTTTGTTTTTTCTTTTGTTGTTAACATATTTTTATCTTTTATTAGTGCCCCGTGAGGGACTTGAACCCCCGACCTTGAAGTTAAGAGCTTCCTGCTCTGCCAACTGAGCTAACGGGGCAAATTATTATTGTAAGAACATTTTTGTCCATTCTGCTCCTCCTATTACATCAATGAATACCTTAACAATTGCCCATGCAAGATAAGCAACCATTAATCCTACAGCTATTGCAATCATAGCAGTTTTACCTTGACTGAATTTTCCCGGATCTCCTCCTGAAGTAATCATAATGATACCCGAAATTAAAAATCCAATAACAGCAAGAACAGGAACTATTTGGAATAAAATAAAATTAACTACATTCCTTATCATTTGAGAAAAATGATTAAATGTGCAGTCAAACCCACTGCAAGGAACAAGCCCATCTCCCAATACAGGAGAAACAATTAAAAACAAAAAAAACAATGATAATGCGAAAAGAAATTTTCTTGATTTTAATTTAGGCATATAGAAAGGTTATTTTATGGGTTGAGTATAACCCTTTTTTAATAAAAAATCAATAGAAATAAAATATTGTGCCCCTGGCAAGATTCGAACTCGCACCACTGGTTCCGAAGACCAGTACTCTATCCATTGAGCTACAGGGGCTTTTTAACTTTCAATCTTAAAGGAGGAATGGTGTCTTGATCAAAGAAAAGTCTATTTTCAATTAATTCTTTATTAGGATTATTAATTATTTCTTTGATTGGACTCAATCTTTTAATTAAAACAGGGAAAAGGGATAAAAATAATAATAGTCCAACTATCTCGTAACCACTAACGGATAAGGAAAGTATAATTCCAGTTAAAAATGAAAGAAGTGTTCCAACTGAGGCTGTCCAAATTATAGTAAAAACGATACAAGGGATCAAGACAATAGTTAAATATATTGGATTCATAAAGAATAAAGCACCGACTAAAGCAGCTAAACCTCTTCCTCCCTTAAACCTTAAAAATATTGACCAATTATGTCCAATTACGACTAATAAGCCACAGAAGATTTGTACTAAAGGAGAAAGTCCAAGCTTCCAGGCAATATAGACGGCTAAATATCCTTTTAATGCATCAAGTAGGAAGGTGGCTACCCCTTGCCACTTTCCTACATTCTTATATACATTTGAGCCGGAGTTTTTCTTCCATCCAACCTCAAGAAGATTCTTTTTTGTAGAAATTTTAGTAATTAAATATCCAAAAGGAATTGAACCTAAGATATATGCGATTATTAGACTTAATATTGTATTAATCATTAAAATATTTTTTTTCTTTTAATTTTTTAATTTGGTTTTCTACTCTATCTTTATGAGCAATTACTACTAAAAATGTTCCTAATGCAGCAGGTATAAATAATTGTCCTGCAAAAATTGAAATCCACCAAACGGCATATATTTCTCCAGCAATTCTTCCGATTATTTGTTCAGAGATAGCATTTTTAAAGAATTTTTTACTTACTAACCCACCAGACAATATTTCAAACAAAAACATAAAACAAAGGACAATAATAAGCCATCCGACAAATACAAGCGGATTTAAATAAAGAAAAATTCCAAGTAAAGATGCAGCTCCTCTCCCTCCTTTAAATTTAAGAAATGGTGAATAGTTATGTCCTAATATAGAAAAGAATGTTCCCAATGTAATTGCAAGAACAATATTTTCAGGTAATAACTGTTGAGCTATAATTACTGCTAAAACTGCTTTTAAAGCATCAAGTAAAAATACTAAAATAAAGGAAATTACTCCCCAAACTTTTCCTTTGTTATGAGAGACAATTCGTAGG
>JAQUUL010000016.1 GCA_028693895.1 Minisyncoccota bacterium | reverse complement strand
GAAAGCATCTAAGCTCGAAGCCCACTCCAAGATTAGAACTCTTACCCAGGTTAAAGACTATGACTTTGATAGGGTGCAGGTGCAAGCTCCGTGAGGAGTTCAGCCGAGCACTACTAATTGAGTATTAAACCTTTGGTTAGCAATTAATAGTTTTATTCTTATACATATATTCCTTTTTGTTTTTAATATGGGGATAATACTGGAAGTGCTCCACCCGATCCCATTCCGAACTCGGAAGTGAAATCTTCTAAGGCCGATGATAGTGGTATCCGCGAAAGTAGGTCGTCCCCGTATTAAAGATCGAAAGGAATTATTGCGAGTATTTATACTCGTATTTTTTTTATTTTTATTGTATAATTTAATTATGAACACTCTTGCAAATGGAAAAATAGTATTATTTCTTTTGGCTGTAATTTTAATTATTATCTTTAATAATTTTTTTGATTTTAAAAACTTATTTTATTCTTTAGGAGAGGATACGAATATAACGTTGTGGCAAAAAAATACTGAAAAATATATATTTCATAAAAATAAAGGAGAAGAAAATATAAAATTAATTAAAGAAAATCAAAGATTAATTTCACTTCTTTCTGAATCAGAAGAGATTAAAAAAGAAAATGAATTTTTAAGAAATAGTCTTAATCTTAAAGATTATGATGTTAATGAGTTAATAATTGGGAGAATTATAACTAAAGATTTTTTATCAGACTCAGTTATTATTAATATCGGATCTAAAAGAGGTGTTAAAGAAGGTTTTCCAGTGGTTGTTTCTAATAATGTATTATTAGGTAAGATTGTAGATGTTTATCCAGATTATTCAAGAGTTTTATTATTAACCGCTTGTGACAATTTAACAGATGTAAATATAAATAATACAGTAGCTTTAGCTAGAGGAACAGGAAGAGATAAAATTACTATAGAAATGTTTCCTCGAGAGAATGAATTGAAAGATGATGATTTAATTGTGACATCTCCTTTGGGGGGTAATTATCCGGGGGGACTTTTAATTGGTAAAGTTAAGAATGTTCAAAATATTGATAATGAACCATTTCAAAAATCGGACATAGATTTAGCTTATGATATATATTTAGAAGATAGAGTTTTTGTTCTCAAAATGACAAGTATAATAAATGATTAAGAAGATACTCAAAATATTATTATTAGGAATTTTAACTTATTATTTATTTCTTATTGAATTAAATAATCATATTAGTTTTTTATTAATTAGTCTTTTTTTAATTAATTTATTAGAAAATCCAAAAGAAAAGTTAGGAATATATTTCGCTTTCTTTATTGGCTTATTTTGGGACATTTACTCTTCTAATTTTATAGGGTTTATGTCAATTGGATTGCCTTTAGTTTGTTGTTTTTTTAAGATTATATTATTCAAATATGTTAGATTTTTTTCAATTTCCTGGCTTCCAAAAATTTAGAGTAAAGAGAAAGGATAATTATATTGATACTGAAGAAATTTTTCTTGATGCATTGGCACATAAGAAAGAAAAAGGTGTTTATTCTATGGAAATGGCACTTTCTCAAAAGATATTTCAAATAACATTGATTTCTTTTTTGTTTATCATCATCTTTTTTTTATTGTATTCATTTTATTTACAAGTTTTTTTATACGATGAATATCTAATAAAGTCAGAAAAGAATAAGTATATTTCTATTGAAATAGAAGCTCAGAGAGGAATAATTTATGATAGGAATATGAATCAATTAGCATTTAATTCTCAAAAATTTGAACTACAATGTTTAATTGATTATTTACCTGAAGATTTAACATTAAAAGAAAAGGAAATAAGAGAGGTTGCTAGGATATTAGAAATTTCTTTTGATGATTTATACTCTAATATCCAAGAAAAAGAAAAAGGAGTTTTTATTGTTGCTCAAGATATTGAAAAAGAAAAAGCTATTATTTTAAAAACAAAAGAGAAAGAAATACCATCTTTTAATTTAGTAAATAAAAAAACAAGAGAGTACTTAGATGGTAATAATTTTTCCCATATTTTAGGTTATGTTTCTGGAGATGATTTTACTGGAAAAGCTGGTATTGAAAAGGAGTATAATGATTCTTTGAAAGAAACTACAGGAACTATTAATAAAGAAAGAGATGCTTTAGGGGAACTAATTGACGAGGAAGTGATTTCTTCTTCAAAGTCTGGGAATAGTATTATTTTGAATATAGATTTTGGATTGCAGAAAAAAGCTTCCGAATATTTAGAAGAAGTAGTTAATAAATATGGTGCAACAGGGGGAGCATTAATTGCAATGAGCCCTCAAACAGGAGAAATTTTAGCAATCGCAAGTAATCCTTCTTATGATAGTAATATTTTTTCTAAAAATTTAACGACACAAGAGTTTAATAAAATAATTAGCAGTTCAAATGTTTCTTTTTACAATAGGGCAATATCAGGAGAATATGCTATTGCATCAACTATTAAGCCCATTCTTGGAATAGCAGCTCTTGAAGAGGGGATTATTACTCCAAATACTAGCTTTTATTGTGATGGAGGCATAGAGTTAAATGACGGAAGCTATAAAAGTGATTGGAAAGAGCATGGATGGACAGACCTCAAGAAAGCAATAGCTGAATCTTGTAATGTATTTTTCTATAACGTAGGAGGAGGGTATAAAGACTTTATTGGTTTGGGAGTAGAAAAAATTAATAAATACTTAAGTTATTTTGGTTTTGGGTCGAAAACGGGAATTGATTTGCCAGAAGAAAAAGAGGGGTTAGTTCCTACTCCAGAATGGAAGAAAGAAATGTTTGATACTACTTGGTATCCGGGAGATACATATAATCTTTCAATTGGGCAGGGATATATTAAGGGAACACCTCTTCAGTTAAGTATCGCTGTAAGTGCTATTGCTAATGGAGGATATATTGTTAAACCAAAAATTGTTAAAAGTATTTTAGATGATAAAAAAAATATAATTGAGGAATTTTCAACAGAAATTAATTATACTGTTCCTATTTCTTTATCTTCAATTAATGAAATGAAAGAGAGTATGAAAGAAACCGTCACTTCTTCTTTAGGAACAGCAAGAAGTCTTCAGTATTTGCCAGTTTCTTCTGCGGCGAAAACTGGAACAGCAGAAACAGGAAAGTATCAAGTATATCATAACTGGATTACAGCCTTTGCTCCATATGAAGAACCAGAAATAGTTCTTACGATTGTTGTTGAGAATGTTCCTAATAATATGGGACTTGCCAATTTAATAGCTAGAGAGGTGCTTGGGTATTATTTTGGAGAAAAAGAAAGAAAGCAATCTGATGAAGAGATAGTAAATGAGGCTGGTAATTAGTATATTGCTTTTTTGCTATATTTTATGCTATAATGCCTTAAATTAATCTTAAAGATTAATTCTTTTTCTAAAAAATAAATAAAAATATGGAAGAAAAATATTTAACACAAGAAGGTTTAGATAACCTTAAAAAAGAGCTTGAGTATATGAAGAAAGAGGGGAGGATTGAAGTCTCAGAACAATTAAAAGAGGCAATTTCTTTTGGTGACTTATCAGAAAATGCTGCATATGATGAAGCAAAAGAAAGACAATCTATGCTTGAAAGTAAAATACTTGAAACAGAAAGACTAATTAATTCTGCCAAAGTTATTGAAAAAAATGGTAACAAAGGTTGGGTAACGGTTGGTTCTTATGTTACAATTAAAAATGAGAGTGGAGAAGAAAGATATCATATTGTTGGGGAAGAAGAAGCAAACCCAATTGAAAATAGAATTAGCTTTAAATCTCCATTAGGTAAAGAATTAATGGATAAACCTAAGGGTGCAGAAATTAAAATTGAAACTCCAAAAGGAGTAATTAAATATAAGATACTAAAAATAGAATAAATCTATGTCTACTTTAGACGAAATAAGACAAAATAGGATAGAGAAAATAAAAAAATTAAAAGATTTAGGTTCTAATCCTTATCCAATTGAAATTAAAAGATCGCACGAGATTAAAAATATTTTAGATAATTTTAATTTAATAAAAGAGGAGGTTGTTCTTGTTGGTAGGATTAAGACTATAAGATCTCATGGAGCATTAACTTTTATTGATTTTGAAGATGGAACAGGCAAGATACAAGGATTAATTGCTAAAGATAAAATAGGAGAAAATATATATCAATTTTTCTTAGAAATGTTTGATATAGGAGATTTTATTCAGGCTCGCGGGACTTTATTTGAAACTAAGAGAGGAGAAAAAACAATTCAAATTAGTGATTGTAAAATAATTGGAAAAAGTTTGAGACCTTTACCAGAAAAATGGCATGGAATTAAAGATGTTGAAGAAAGGTTCAGAAAAAGGTATCTTGATTTAATGTTTTCTCCAGAAGTAAAGAATAATTTTATAATTCGTTCTAATTTTATAAAAGAATTAAGAAATTTCTTAAATGAAGAAGGATTTTTAGAAGTTGAAACTCCTATTCTTCAAACTCTATATGGTGGTGCAAGAGCAAAGCCATTTAAAACTCACTTAAATGCAATGGATATAGATGTATTTTTAAGGATATCTCCTGAGCTTTACCTAAAAAGATTATTGGTTGGTGGATTTGAAAAAGTTTATGAAATAGGAAAATGTTTTAGAAATGAAGGGGTGGATAAAATGCATAACCCTGATTTTACAATGATAGAATTTTATTGGGCTTATGCTGATTACAAAGAGCTAATGAAGTTAACTGAAAAAATGCTAAGAAACATTGTTAAAAATGTTTTAGGTACTACGGAAATAGAATATGATGGACAAAAAATATCTTTTTCTGGAGAGTGGGAAAGAATAGAGTTTTTTGCTCTTCTTGAAAAGTATACAGGAATAAAGTATGAAGAATTAAATGAAGATGCTTTATTGTCAAAGGCTAAAAAATTAGGAGTCGATGTTCCAGAAGGAGCAGATAAGGCAAATATTGCTGATGAAATATATAAAAAATATTGTCGACCAAACATTATTCAACCTACTTTTGTTATTCATCATCCAAAAGGATTTCAGCCTTTAGCAAAAGAATTAGACGAAAATAAATTGGCAAGTTTTGCTTTAGTAATCTCTGGAGCAGAAGTTGTTAATGCCTTTTCAGAATTAAACGATCCAATAGAGCAAGAAAATAGATTAAAGAATCAAGAAAAATTATTTACAGGAGGATTTGAAGAGGCTCAAAGATCGGATGAGGATTTTGTTGAAGCTCTTGAACATGGTATGCCTCCAGCAGCAGGTTTTGGAATGGGTATAGATAGAATTGTTTCTATAATTACAGATTCTAACTCTTTAAGGGAAGTTATACTTTTTCCTTTGATGAAAGATAAAGATTGATTTTTAATAGTTTAATGCTAAGATTAAAATATGTTAGATATAAAATTTATTAGAGAGAATGCTAATATCGTTAAAGAGGCTTGTCAAAAGAAAAAGATTGATTTTGATGTCGATTATTTATTAGAAATTGATTTAAAAAGAAGAGAACTGCTTAAATCTATTGAGATTAAAAACTCAATGAAAAATCAAGCAAATCAAAAAATTAAGGAAGCAAAAGATGAAGAAGAGAGAAGTGTAATAATTGCACAAATGAGAGAGCTTGATAAAAATTCTGATAATGAAGAAGCGGATTATAAGAAAGTAAGCGAAGAATTTAATAATTTAATGTTGTTAGTTCCTAATATTCCAGATGAATCAGTTCCTTTAGGAAGCTCTGATGATGACAATAAAGAGGTTAAAAAATGGGGGGAAATCAGACAATTTGAATTTCCTATTAAAGATCACATAGAAATAGCTAAAGATTTAGATTTAATTGATTTTGAAAGAGGCTCAAAAGTAGCTGGTTTTAGGGGTTATTATCTTAAAAAACAAGCTTTTCAATTATCAATGGCGATATTAAATTATGCAACAGATATTTTAATGAAAAATGGTTTTATTCCTATGCAGGCACCATCTTTAGTAAATGAACAAGCAATGACAGGGACTGGATATTTGCCTCAATCTAAAGATGAAGTATATGCAACTTCAGATGGTATGTATTTAGCAGGCACATCGGAAGTTTCTGTAATGAGTTATCATAGTGATGAGATATTAAAAGAGAGCGATTTGCCAATTAAATATATGGGCTTTTCTCCTTGCTTTAGAACTGAAATTGGAAGTTATGGAAAAGATACACAAGGAATATTAAGAGTTCATGAATTTATGAAAATTGAGCAAGTTGTTTTGTGTCTTAACGACAAAGAAGAATCAGTAAGATTGCACGAGGAGATTACAAGAAATGCCGAAGAAATTTTACAAGGATTGAATATTCCTTATCATGTTGTAGTTAATTGCACAGGAGATTTAGGTCTTGGACAAGTTAAAAAATATGATATTGAATGTTGGGTTCCGTCTCAAGAAAAATACAGGGAAACACATTCTTCTTCTTATTTCTTTGACTTTCAAACTAGAAGATTGAATATAAGGTACAAAGACAAGAACGGAGATATTAAATTTGCTCACTCATTAAATAATACAGGAATAGCTACTCCAAGAATTTTAATTCCATTATTGGAAAACAATCAAAATGAAGATGGAAGTATTACAATTCCTGAAGTTTTACATAAGTATCTTAATTTTAAGGAAATTAAAAAATAGGAATGACTATTTTTGAATTAAAGGAAAATAAAATCAATCTCGATGGAATTGATTTGTATTATAAAATTGCTGGAGAAGGCAAGCCAATTTTGATTTTACATGGTTGGGGAGCTGGTTCTTCTTCTTGGATGAGAACAATAGAAGAGTTAGCATCTAATGGGTTTAAGGTTATAGTTCCTGATTTGCCGGGGTTTGGAAGGACTCAGCCTCCTTCAGAAGTATGGGGAGTTTCTGAATATGCTAAATTTATTGATAAATTTATTAAAAAAATTCAAATTGATAATTTTTCTGTTATGGGACATTCTTTTGGTGGTGGAATAATTACAAAATTAGAAAATAATTTTAATAAAATTATATTTTGTGATGCTGCAATTATTAGAAAAGAAAGATTTAGCTTAAGACAAAAATTTTCTAAATTAATTTCAATAGTAGGTAAAAAAATAGTTTCTAAGAATTTCTTTGCATATAAATTTTTTGAAAAAATTACGTATTTTATTTCTGGAACTTATGACTATTATAATGCTAATCCAATAATGAAAGACATCTTTAAGAAAGTTATTAGCGAGGATTTATCTTTAACATTAAATGGGATTAATAAACCGTGCTTAATTATTTGGGGAGATAATGATCAGGTTACTCCTGTTGAAGATGCTCATTTTATAAATAATAAAGTAATTAATTCAAAGTTAAGGCTTATTAATAAATGCGGTCATAATCCTCATCGAACAAATAATGAAGAGCTTAATTCAATAATTATAGAATTTTTAAAATGATTAAAATTATATTTATTTCTTTATTTTTTTTGAAAGAAATAAAAAGCCTATTATTTTGGCTATATCTTTGGCAACTTAAAAATTATCACATTGGAAGATTTTTAGCTCATTTTGATACCTACAAAGGAAAAAGATTATTAATAAATTATTTCCTTAGAGTATTGCTTCTAATTTTATCTCTATATAATTTTTATTTCTTTTATGTAATTGCTTTTTTATATTTAATAGAAATAATATATAGTAAAATAATTTATCCGCAAAAGACATCAAAAACATTATTTCTGTCAATAATATTAATTTTAATCTTACCTGTATTTTTGTTTTTTATATATAATTTTGATTTGCAATCTTTATTTTCTTTAATAGTTTTATTTGATATTCTAACACCAATTATGGTTTCTTTTGTTGTTCTTTTTTTACAACCAATTACAGTTTTATTAAGAAATAGAATTATTAATAAGGCTATTAAAAAAAGAAAAAGTTTGGACAATCTATTAACAATAGGCATTACTGGTAGTTATGGAAAAAGTACCACTAAAGAATACTTAAAAATAATATTGAGTAATAGTTTTAATGTAATAACAACTCCTCAAAATAAAAATTCAGAAATGGGAATATCGAAATGTATTCTTGATGATGTCAATGAAAATCATGAAATATTTATTTGTGAAATGGGAGCATATAATAGGGGAGGAATAAAATTACTTTCAAAAATTGCTCAACCTAAAATAGGGGTTATTACAGGGATTAATAATCAACATTTAGCAACATTTGGTTCTCAGAAAAATATAGTTAAAACAAAATTTGAGTTAATAGAATTTTTACCTTTAGAAGGTTTAGCGGTTTTAAATTGGGACAATCAATACATTAAAGATAATTTCAAAAAATATATTTCTTCTATTAAATGTGGGCTTGATGTTTGGGCAAAAGAGATAAAAGATGATTCATTTAAGTTTTGTTCATTAAATAATGAAGAGGGAGAGATTATAAAGATTAAAAATATAAAACCTTACAATATATCTAACCTTTTAATTTGTATTTCCTTGGCAAAAAAATTAGGAATGACTATGGAAGAAATTAAAGAAAGAGTCTTGTTAATTAATGATCCTTTGGAAACTAGTAGTTATAAAAATTTTGATGTTATTAATGCAACTTATTCTTCTAATTTTAACGGAATTATTTCTCACTTAGATTATCTTAAAAGGTGGACAGGAAATAAAGTTATTATTATGCCGTGCTTAATTGAATTAGGAGCTGAAGGTAAAAACACCCATTACGAAATTGGAAGAAAAATTGGAGAGGTTTGTGATTTAGCAATTATTACAACAAATGATTATAAGAAAGAATTAATAGCCGGAGCTAAATATTCAGGAATGGAAAATATAGTATTTACTAATAAAACAGATAAAATTGATTTGTTAACTAAAAATAACAGCGTTATTTTACTAGAGAGTAGAATCCCTAAAGAAATGATAAATAAATTAAAAGATGAATAAAATTATTTCAAACTCACTATCTCCAAATACAGAAAGGGATGATATCGTTCTTGCCTTAAAGGTTATGTTTGGGCAAAAAAGGAGAGAAAATACTAAAAAATTAGAAAGAGTGTTTAGGAATTACTTTGGATTTAAAAATGCTTTTGCCTTTAACAGTGGGAGAAGCTCTCTAATTGCAATTTTGAAAGCAATGGAAATAAAAGAAGGAGATGAGGTTGTGATTCAGGCTTTTACTTGTAATGCTGCTGTAAATCCAATAATTTATGTAGGTGCTAAGCCTGTTTTTGCAGATATTAATAAAGAATTAAATATGGACCCCAACAGTTTAATTCAAAAGATAAATAAAAAGACAAAAGCAGTAATAATTCAACATACTTTTGGAAATCCAGGGGAAATAAATGAAATTAGGGATATTTGTAAAAATAATAATATCTATTTAATTGAGGATTGTGCACATTCTTTAGGTGCTATGTATAATGGTGAATTTTGTGGGTTTTTTGGAGATGCTTCATTTTTCAGTTTTGGAAGAGATAAAGTAATATCTTCAGTTTATGGAGGAATGGTTACAGTAAATAATAATAAATTGATTGGAAAGGTTTCTGATTTTCAAAAAAATATTAAAAATCCATCTCCTTTTTGGACATTACAGCAATTAATTCATCCTATATTAACAAACGTATTTGTTTTACCAATTTATAATATGAAAATTGGAAGAGCATTAATGGCAGGATTAATTAATTTTAATATTTTATCAAAAGCAGTTACAAGAAATGAAAATCAGGGAAATTTACCTAACTATTTTCCCAAAAAAATGCCCGATTCATTATCAGCTTTGGCGATTCATCAACTTAAAAAATTAGAGAGATATAATAAGCATAGAATTGATATTGCTAATTACTACAATCTTCTATTTTCTAAGCCTTTGATTAAAAAAGAAAAAGAAAATATTTATCTAAAATATCCTATTATAATTAATAATCCTTCTAAAATTTTGAGTGAGTTAAGAAAATATAATATATATCTTAATGATGGTTGGTCTGGTTCTCCTATAATGCCTAAACTAACTTCCTTAGAAAAAGTTTGTTATTCTCTTGGTTCTTGCCCTAAGGCAGAAGAAGTAGCGAATAAGATAATTTCTTTACCAACACATATTAATATATCAAAAAAAGATGCAAAATTAATATTTGACTCTTTAGAAAAATTAAGGCAAAATAAATAATAATAATTAATAAATAAACATTATGTTTGATAAATTAAAAGACCTAAAAAGATTAAAAGATTTAGATAGTTCACTATCAAAAGAAGTTATTGAAAAAGAAAGAAACGGTATTAAAGTCATTATTAATGGAAAATCAGAAATAATTAGCATATCTTTAAATCCTAATCTTAATAAAGAAGAGCAAGAAAAAGACCTAAAGAGTTGCATTAATGATGCATCAAATGAAGCGAAGATGTTAATGGCTAAAAAAGCTTCTCAAATTACAGGATTTGGATTATGAAAATATACCCTGCAATTACAACTAGAAAAGATTCTAATTGGAGAGATAAGTTCAGGGAAATTGATTATTTGAATTTAGAAGAAGTTGCAGTTTTTCCAACTTTTTTAGAAAAAAGAGAAAGGGAAAACCTTTATCAAATGATAAAGGATTCTTCGATTAAAAAAATACCTTTAGTTCACTTAAGGGAAGATATGGATATAGAGGAGTTAAATTTTTTTGCTAAAAAATATCATACGCAAGTATTTAATACACATTCTTCAATGGAATATAAAATAGATCCTAAATGGATTATAGAATATAAAGAACTAATTTGTATTGAAAATACTCATAAATCTCCTTTATCAGAAGAAGAGATTAAAAAATATGGAGGAATCTGTTTAGACTTTTCGCATTTAGAAAATACAAGAATGTTAGAACTTGAAAGATATGAAAAAGAACAGGAAATAATTTCAAAATTTGGAGTCAAATGTAATCATATATCAGCTATTAAAAAAAGAATTTTCTTTTATTGATGATAAGAATAGAAAATTAAGATATGATAGCCATGATTTGAGTGATTTCTCTGAATTAGATTATTTAAAAAGTTATCCAGTTAATTATTTTTCT
>JAQUUL010000044.1 GCA_028693895.1 Minisyncoccota bacterium | reverse complement strand
GCGTGCCGAAGCGAGGGCAGAAGCTGAAGGTCGACGGCAGGCCGTACACCGTCGACGAGGCGCGCCCGATCGGCGGCGCGGCGCTGCGCGTTGAACTGGAGGCGAACGACTCATGATCACGATCGACGGCGCGCAGGTCGAACGGGCACGAGCGGCCCTCGCCGGAATAGACAACGGCTTTTCGAAGGCGATGGCGACGTCGCTGAACCGAGCTTCCGAAGGATTCATAACCGACGCCGTCCGGGGGACGACGGGGCGGTATCACGTCAAAGCCTCCGAGGTCCGCAAAAGCTTGAAGCTCAAGCGAGCCGGAGCGGCGAAGCTGATGTCCGTGATCAACGCCTCCGGTCGACGCAAGTCCATTTCCGAGTACAAGCTGACGCCGACCGCTCCGACTCCGGGACGACGCAAGGAGCTGAAGGGCGCGGTAAAGAAAGACGGTATGAAGGCGCTGCGAGGCGCTTTTTTTGTGCGCGGGAAGCCGTTCATCCGCGACGGAAGCGGGCTGAAGCCGATCATTTCCCCTTCGGTGCCGCAGATCGTCAAAAACAAAGAGACGGTGGCGGAGGCTGAAAAAGGCGCGTCGATGCGCTTCAGAAAGCAGCTCGACCACGAGATTCTCCGGCTGATGGGGGTGTTCAAACGATGATCGCGACGCTGCTTCAGGACGCCCTTGCGGAGAGGATGCGCGCGCTCTTCGGCGCGTGGAAGCTCCCCTCGAAGGACGGGGGGCGCAAGGGCGTGCGCGTGTTCACGCAGTTTTTGCCGCTGCCGCAGGCGACGCAGACGGAAGGGGAAGACGGTCCGCTGGTCTTCGATGATTCGATGGCCTACGGCGAGGCCGATCTTGAGGCCAACTTCCCCTGCATCCTGATCAAGGTGGACGAGGGAACGGAAAAGGATTCGAAGGGGCCGGACGCCACGCGCATCAAGGTGCGCCTGCTGGTGGGGGTGTACGACGATTCCCCCGACTGCCAGGGGTACAGAGACGCGCTGAACATCGTCGAGGCCGTCCGCCTCGATCTGATGGCCAACCGGTACCTGGACGCGAAATACAGGCTCGAACTGCCGCTGAACTGGCACATATTCGACGAGCAGCCGTGGCCGGTGTTTTTCGCCGGCGTTGAAACGGCGTGGGAAACGGGACGCGTCGCCGAGATCGTCCCGAAGGTGAATGGAGGCGATTGGCGAGATGGCGAGTACACGAAAGACAAGCGCCGCTAAGGCGCGCAGTATGGAAGGGGGAGGACCCGTGAAGGTTGAACGATTGATGTACGTGGGACCCAACGTGCCAGGAGGGCGCCTGCTGAGCGGTCAAGTATTCAAGGGCGGGTTCCCGCCTTGGCTGGAGGACCTGTACGACAAAATTCCGGAGATGAAGCAGCTCTTCATTCCGGTGGACAAAGCGATGGAAACGCAGAAGAAGCTGAAAGAGCCCGGCAGCAACGAAGCCAGGCTCTTTTCTATTGTGAAGCAAGGGCTGGGGGTGAAGTAGTTGGCCTACAAGCACGGCGTATATAAAAGCGAAGTCCCGACATCTTTGCTGCCTCCGGTGCGCACGGAAGCGGGGCTTCCCGTTTTCGTGGGGACCGCTCCCATTCACCTGGGCAGCGATCCGGAGGCGATGATCAACGTCAACAAACCGCAGCTTTGCTACACGTATCAAGAGGCGGTCGAATTGTTCGGTTTCAACCGCGAGTTTGACCGCTACACGCTCTGCGAGGCGATTTACTCGCAGTTCGCGCTGTTCAACGTCTCTCCGGTGGTCCTGATCAACGTGCTGGATCCGACGGTGCACACGACGGGCGGATCGAGCGCGGAGACGTTCACGCTCGTCGATGGCGCGGCGAACCTCGGGAAGGACGTGCCGCTCAGCCTGGTGACGGTCCCCAACATTTCCGAAGCGGCCGAAGACCCCGACGCGGTCGCCGGGACGGACTATGCGCTTTCGTACAACCGCGACGGCGAAGCCATCCTGACCGTGCTCGAAGGCGGTATGTTCGCAGCGGCGGAGACAATCAAGGCGAAGGTAAAAAAACTCTCCCCCGAAGCTGTGGACGAGTACGACATCATCGGCGGGGTCAACATCACCACGGGCGACTACGAAGGGTTGGAGCTGGTCAACGACATCTTCCCCAAGCACCGCCTGATTCCAGGGTTGCTGGCCGCGCCGAAGTGGTCGGAGAAACCGGCCGTCGCCGCAGTCATGGCCGCGAAGATGGGCAACATCAACGGGCACTTCACCAATGAATCGGTGGTCGACATCCCCTCCGACGCGGAGAACGCGGACCGCTACACGAAGGCGCCGGAGTGGAAGAACCAGAGCAACTACGTGCTTGCCAACCAGATCGTCTGCTGGGGAAAGCCCAAGCTCGGCGAGGATGTGTACCACATGTCCACGCAGCTCATCTCCCTGATGAACAAGGTGGACGCCTCCAACGAGGATATCCCGTACGAAAGCCCCTCGAACAAGAACTTCCAGATGAACGCCCTGGTGAACG
>JAQUUL010000043.1 GCA_028693895.1 Minisyncoccota bacterium | reverse complement strand
CAAGCATCAGCATAAAACTCTGTTGCTTTTTGAGATCCTACAGGCATATAGTTTACTAAAACGTCTACTTTATTCTTTTTTAATTCTTCAACAACATCTACTGGCTCTTCATCTGAAGGTAAAAAAGTTTGTTCTTCTGGATAGTCCTTCATATGATCAGCAACACCATCTAAAATTGGACCCATTTGAACAATTACTCCAGTTTTTGGAAGGTTACCGCAAAATACTTTTGTACAATTTGGTTTTTCAAAGATAGCTTCAGAAATATCTTTTCCAACTTTTCTTTTGTCTATATCAAAAGCAGCAACTATTTTAATGTCTGATATTTTATATCCTCCTAAAACATTATGCATTAAGCCAGGAACTAATTCATCATCACTATTAACATCTTTATAATAATGAATACCTTGCACTAAAGCACTACAGCAATTACCTATTCCAGAAATTGCAATTCTTATTTCCCTATCATTTGATTTATTTTCCATATGATATATAATTAATTTATTATTAATTCTATTTTACACGCGTAAAATAGTTTGTCAAGATTATGAAACCATACGAAAGATTAATTAAATCAAATACAAAAGAAAACCTTTGGATATACATTCTCCTTGTCCTTCAAAAAGAACCTCATTATGGATGGGATCTTTATACTATAATTGAAAAGGATTTTGGTTTTAAGCCAGGAAGCATTACTCCCTATAGAGTCCTATATCGATTAGAAGATCAAGGACTTGTTACAAGTGAAACCAAAGAAAGGAAAAGGGTTTACAAAATAACAAAATTAGGTAAAGATGAATTAGTGAAGGTTAAAGATTTTTATTCCCAAATTATTAAAAAAATAGATGAAGGAGGAAACTAATATACAAAAAGTAGTAAATCATTTCTTTGAAACAAAAGGATTAAGTCTTGACGAAATTAAAGAATCAGCTAAAAAGAAGAAGATAGTTTATTCAAGATTTACAAGGCCTGCTAAAGAATTAATTGAATTAGCTGGTTCAGTAGAAAAAGCTAAGGAAGCAATTACAACTATTGCTAATTGGGCTAAATCAAGAAAACTTGATTATTCTATTGAAACTGTTTTCAAAAAGTGGTTAGAATTAGATAAATTAAAACCAAAGGAAATTATCAAAAAACCATACTACAACAATCAACCAATGGTTTGGTCTCAAACAAAGAAAAAATGGTATGTAATTGATAATGGCGGAGAGTGGTTAGAATACGCCGATAAAGAGAACAAAATTGAATGGAGAATTGAAGAATAATAATTAATTAAAATAAAAAAATGTTATCATACTCAGAATTAAATAGAGGTATCATTATTACAATTAATGATCAACCATATGAAATAGTTGAAGCTCAAAATACTTTTAAGGGCCGAGGTCATTCATACCTTCAAATGAAATTAAAAAACTTAATCAATGGAAATGTTATTGCTAAAACAGCTCAACCAAGAGATTCTTTTGAAGAAGCAGAAATAGATAAAAAGGAGGCTACTTTTATTTATCAGAATAAAGGAAAATATGTTTTTTCTGAAAAAGAAAATAGTTCTAAAAGATTTGAACTTGAAAGAGATTTAATTGGTAATCAGGCTGATTTTTTGAATTCTAATCAAGTAGTTGAAACAGTAGTTTTTAACGACAAGATTATAAATATAATAATGCCAATTAAAGTAAACCTTAAAGTCACAGAAGTTCCACCAGGCATCAAAGGAGACAGAGCTCAAAGTGGAAATAAATCAGTAACTATAGAAACAGGAGTAAAAATAAATGTCCCCTTATTCATAGAAGAAGGAGACATTATAGAAATTAATACCGAGTCTGGAGAATATGTTAGAAGGGTTAACGAGTAAATAGATTACAAAAACAGTGCCCATCCTTTTCAATCTCTTCTTTATGATAAACACAAGGACAGATAATTCTTTTATCGTCCTTTTTATTTCCCGTCATTTTTCTGCAAGGACAATACTTTTCTCCAAAGTTTTCTTTTCTGGCAATTAATCCATTAATTACACCATCTACTATTTTTTCATTAGGATTTAAATTAAAACCATTTTCTTTAGCATAATCTTTATATTCTTTTTTTAATTTTTCAATTTCGTTCATATATTTTTATTTATCCAAGTTTTAATTTCTTCTTCTTCTCTAAGTCCAACAAAAAAGTTTTTAACCTCTCCTTTATTAAATAACATAACGGTTGGTATTCTATCAATTTGAAAATTATTTCCTGTTACTGGATTTTGATCTAAATCCATCTTATAGAAATCAACTTTATCAGTATATTCTTCAGATATCTTATCTAGCATTGGTCCTAATATTTTACAAGGTGGGCACCATTGAGTATATATATCTAATAATACAGGATTAGATGAGTTTTTAACTTTTTCTTCAAATTCTTGGTCAGTAAGTATATTCATATTTTTATCATTTATTATTATATTTTTATTATATTATAATATAAAAAAAGAGGCAATAATTTTATTCCTCTCTTCTCAAAAGAACACCTTTTTTCTGCATCCTTCTTATTAT
>JAQUUL010000015.1 GCA_028693895.1 Minisyncoccota bacterium | reverse complement strand
TTCCAATAATCAAAGTAATATTGTGCCCTAAATCCTGAAAATCTTTCAATTTCATTAGAATAGTTGCTCTACCTAAATGAATTTTAGGACCAGTCGGGTCTATTCCTAATTTTATATTCAACTGCTTACCTGAAAGTAATCTTTTTTTAAGAGATTCTTTTTCAATAATATCTTCTGTTCCTCTATTTAAAATATCGTCTATTTTGTTTTCGTCGGTAATAATTTTCATATTTCTATTATTGATTAAATGTTTCCAAAAGTCAAAAGAAATGTTAATATTTACTTATGAAAAAAAGAAAAAGAAGTTTATTTAAATTATTAGGGATCGCCTTATTATTTGTTTTTTTAACAGGTATTTTAGTCTTTTTTTATTTCGTAAGAGACTTGCCGCGTCCTGAAGTTTTTACAGAGGCTCAATTGAACTTATCTACAAAAATATATGATAGAGATGGAAAGGTTATTCTTTCAAATATATATGGAGAAGAAAAAAGAACTTATGTTAAATTACCAGACATTTCAGAGAATATAGTTCATGCAGTAATAGCAACTGAAGACGCTGATTTCTATAACCACATAGGAATTGATTTTAATGGGATATTAAGAGCAATAAAATTAGGCATTACTAATTTTAGCCTTGATGTGCCGGGAGGATCAACTCTTACTCAACAATTAATAAGAAGTACTTTTTTGACTACTGAAAAGAAAATTGAAAGAAAGGTAAAGGAGATTGTTCTTTCTCTTGAGTTAGATAGAAAATATTCAAAAGACCAAATACTTGAATGGTACTTAAATCAAGTTCCTTTTGGAGTAAACATTTATGGAATTGAGGAAGCATCTCAAACCTACTTTCAAAAATCAGCAAAAGACTTAAGTATTGAAGAATCAGCTGTTTTAGCCTCAATGATACAGGCTCCCAGCTACTATTCCCCTTACGGAAGAAATATTGAAGATTTACTTAAAAGAAAAGATTATGTTTTAGAAAGAATGGCAATCACTGGATATATTTCTGAAGAAGAAAGAGATGAATTAAAGGAGATAGAAATAACTTTTAGTTCTCGTCCAAAAACATTAGCTGTTCATTTTGTTAACTATGTTAAAAAACAAATAGAAGAGCTTTATGGTCCAACATTTTTAGAAACAAAAGGGTTAAAAATATATACAACTCTAAATTGGGACCTTCAACAAGAAGCTGAAGAAACTATTAAGGAAAGTGTGGCAAATAATATTATCCGTTTTGGTGCATATAATTCTTCTTTAATAGCAATTGACCACCAAACAGGAGAAATCCTATCAATGGTTGGGTCAGCTGACCCTTGGGGAGAATCTTTTCCTGAAGGATGCGACCCTGCTACTAACTGTAAATTTGTTCCTGATTTCAATGTCGCTACATTAGGAGAAAGACAGCCAGGATCTTCTTTTAAGCCAATTGTTTATGCAGAAGCGTTTGTTAAGGGATATACCGACCAAACTATCGTTGTTGATGAATATACAAGTTTTGGAATATGGGGAGGAAAAGAATATGCTCCTCAAAATTACGATGGTAGATTTAGGGGCCCTGTCACTTTAAGAAATGCTCTTGCACAATCATTAAATATTCCAGCTGTTAAGGTCCTTAATGACTTTGCTGGATTAAATGATAGTATTGCTTTAGCTAAAAAAATGGGAATAACAACCCTTACTCAACCTGCATCTTTCTATGGACTCTCTTTAGTTTTAGGAGGAGGAGATGTCCGTTTAATAGATATGGTTTCTGTTTATAGTGTTTTTGCTAATGGAGGATACAGAATAGAACCTTCCTCTATTTTGAAGATAGAAGATGCAAATGGAAACATTATATATGAGAATAAGAATACGCCTAGAAAGGTATTAGAAAAAAATGTATGCGAAATGATAACCGATATTCTTTCTGATAATGATGCTCGTGCTCCAATTTTTGGATACTACTCTAACCTTCGTTTTGATAATTATAAGGTTTTTGTAAAAACGGGAACTACGCAAAATAATGTTGATGGATGGACAATTGGATGCACAGATAAAACTTGCGTAGGAGTTTGGTCAGGGAATAATGATAACACTTCGATGGTTGGAGGAGTTGGAGAGTCTGCTTCTGGTCCAGCATGGAGAAAAATAATAGAAAAAAGTGTTGAATTAGTTAACTAGTTTCCCACACTCTTTCCACACATCTTTTTTAAGCCCTTTATTTACAAGCTTTTTTGATTTACTTGAAATATCAGATATAATGTTCTTATCAAGATTAAAAATAAAAATATGACTAACGAAGAACTTTGGCAATCCGTATTATCTCAAATACAGTTAAATATTTCTCCCGCAAACTTTGCAACATGGTTTGCCAACACTGGAATTTCTTCCGTTGAAGAAAACTCTATTACTATTTCTGTTCCCAACTCTTTCTCTAAAGAATGGATGGAACAAAAATACAATAAAGATATTTTAAAAATTGTTAGAGATTTTAACGAGGATATTAAAGAAATAAAATATTCTGTAAATCCTATAAATACAAAAATCGTAAACAAAAGGCAATCTAATAAAAAAGATGAGCCTATTGAACAACTTGGTTTTTCTGAATTAGAAGTAAATAAAGAAACCAATCTTAACCCTAAATATACTTTTTCTAATTTTATAATCGGACCCTTTAATGAAATTGCTTACGCGGCAGCAATGTCTGTTGTAGAAGAGCCCGGGAAAAATTATAACCCTTTCTTTATTTATGGAGGGGTAGGATTAGGAAAAACCCACTTAATTCAAGCTATTGGAAATAAAATAAAAGAAGACTCTCCTTCAATGAAAATTAAATATATTCCAGCAGAAAAATTAATTTCAAGTATTGTTAACGCCATAAGGAATCAAAGTATTGAAGAATTAAAGAAAAACCTTAGAGAAATTGATGTTTTAATTATTGATGATATCCAGTTTATAGCTGGAAAAGATAAAACTCAAGAGGAATTTTTCCATACCTTTAATTCCCTTTATCAAAAAAATAAACAAATTATTCTTTCTTCTGATAGGCACCCTGATAATATTCCTGCTATTACTGAAAGATTAAAATCTAGGTTTAATGGTGGAATGATAGCTGATATAACAATGCCTGATTATGAAACCCGTCTTGCTATATTAAACCAAAAAGCAGAAGAGAAAAATCTTTCTGTTTCTGGAGAAGTTTTAGAATATATAGCTAACAATGTTCAAAAAAACATTAGAGAACTAGAAAGTTCAATTAGTAGATTATTAATATATAAAAAAACTAATAATAGTAAATTAATTTCAATTGAAGATGCTAAAAAACTTCTTAAAAATATTATTGTGTCCCCTAGTAGAATAACTAATCATAAAAAAATTATAGAATCTATAACAAGTTTTTATGATATTTCTTCTGGTAATATGTTTTTGACTTCTAGAAAAAAAGAGTATGCCCGACCAAGACAAATTGCGATGTATTTACTTAAAAAAGAATTAAAAATGTCTTATTCTGAAATAGGAAGAAAGTTTGATGGAAAAGATCACACAACCGTAATTCATGCTTGCCAATTAATTGAAAAAGAATACGAAGAAAATGAAAAAATGCGACAAGAAATAGATTTAATTTTACAGAGAGTCTATAGTAAATAGTGTGGAAAAAATGTTAAGATAATATTAATAAAATAAGGTTGAAAAAAGTTATCAAATTTAAGTCCGACATTATCCATTTATTATTACCCCGATTATCCCCAATGATAAAAAATTAAAAGCATTATAAATAAAGAGAAAATAGATTGTATTTTAAGTTATCCACAAAAAATTAAAAATTAATAGTAATAACAAAATAATAAAATTATTATAAAAAAAATGAATTTTACAATACTTGCTAAAGAATTAAAAAAAGGTTTAGGTTTTACAGAAAAAATTACAGGAAAAAATTTAACCCTTCCTATATTAAATAATTTATTAATAGAAGCTCTTCCTAATTTCTTAAAAATATCTTCTACTGATTTAGAAATTGGTATGCAATGGTGGGGAGCTTGTAAAACAGAAAAAGAAGGAAGTGTTGTTGTTCCAGCTAAATTTATTAGTCAATTAGCAGGAACATTAGGAGAAGATAAAATAGAAATAAAAGGAAAAGGAAATAACTTAATTCTTGAAGGGAAAAATATTAAAACTCAAATTAAAGGATTTTCTACAGAAGAGTTCCCTATTATTCCAACATTTCTAAAAGAAATTTATATAGAAATGGATGGAAAAAAATTAAAAGAAGGTTTGTCTAGTGTGGTTGATATTACAAGTCTTTCACAAATAAAACCAGAAATTTCTGGAGTATATTTTTCTTTTAATAAAACAAATATTAAATTAGTTGCAACAGATAGTTTTAGGTTAGCAGAAAAAACAATTCAAGGAGAGTACAAAAATTTATTTAATAAAGATATTTCTTTTATTCTTCCTCAAAAAACAGTAAAGGAATTAATTAATATTTTACCAGAAGAAGATGGTAAAAATATTAGAATTTATTTTTCTGAATCACAAGTAATGTTTGAAACTTTTTTACCAAATTCAACTCATCCAGAAATAAATATTGTTTCTAGACAAATAGATGGACAATACCCAACATATGAAGAAATTATTCCTAAAACTTCTAAAACAAAAATAGTTGTTAATAAAGATGAATTTAATAGGCAAATAAAAACAGCTGGTTTGTTTGGAGGAAAAACTAATGAAGTAATTATAAAAATAGAAGAAAAAGGAATTGAGATTAAAAGTCAGGATTCTGAAATAGGAGAAAGTGAATTAAATATGCCAGCAATTACCGAGGGAGATTTTTCAAAGATATCATTTAATTATAAGTTTATCTTAGATGGTTTAACAAATATCAAAAGTTCAGAAATATCATTTGAATTTCAAGGAAATGATGGTCCAGCGGTAATTAGACCAGTAGGAGATGCTAGTTATTTATATGTAATTATGCCAATTAGGATATAATTGACCAAGTTTGTAATTTTTGGTATAGTTTTTTATATAAACTAAATATAATAATAAATATGAGCAAAACGTATCAACCTAAAAAAAAGAAAAGAAAGACTACTCACGGTTTTTTAGAAAGATCAAGTACTCCTAGTGGAAAAAAGATTTTAGCAAATAGAAGAAAAAAAGGCAGAGCAAAACTTTCTGTCTAGTTTAATATGTTGCCAAAAGAAAACAGGCTTAAAAAAAAGAAAGAATTTGAGACAGTTTTTAAGAATGGAAAGACAGTAAGGAGTAAAAACATTATTTCTAAATATTTTAAAAGCGAAGACAATAAAACAAAAATAGGGTTTATTGTGAGTAAAAAAGTTTCAAAAAAGGCAGTAGAAAGAAATAAAATAAAGCGAAGATTAAGGGCTTCTGTAAGAGAGAATAAAGAGATGATAAAAGATGGTATGAATATTATAATTATTGCATTACCATCAATTAAAGAAGTTCCATATAGCGAAATTAATAATGATATTAAAAGTATACTAAAGATATGAATATTTTCTTAACAATTTATTACACTCTACTCTATCAGCCAATGCTGAACTTTTTGATTTTAGTATATATGTATACTAATAATTTTGGTATTGCTGTAATAATACTTACAGTTTTAGTGAGATTAGCAATGAATCCTTTAAACAAGAAAGCTTTAGAGTCTCAAAAAGTAATGTCTGAAATCCAGCCTAAATTAAAGGAGATTCAAACAAAATACAAGAGCGAACCAGAAAAACAAGCACAAGAGATGTTGGCACTATACAAAGAAAAAAAGTTTAACCCTTTTTCTAGTATTTTTTTGCTTTTAATCCAAATCCCTATTATTATTGCTCTATTCCAAATTTTTAAGGGAGGAATATTAGTTGACCCGCAATATATTTATTCGTTTGTTTCTTTCCCAGAAGCAATTAATCCATACTTCTTAGGTATTGATTTGTCTTCTCCTAATTTAATATTAGCGGTAATAGCAGCAATTGCACAATTCTTTCAAGCAAAAACAGGATTTATTAAAAATAAAAAGACAGATGATGATAAAGCTCCAAAAGATCAAGCAACTCAGATTACAGAGATGATGCAAAAACAGATGATTTTTATCCTTCCAATAGTAACATTATTCGTGCTTTCATACTTACCTTCTGCTCTTGGACTTTATTGGATAATTACAACATTGATGACAATATATCAACAAAAGAGAATATTTAACGAGAAAAAATGATTAATCAAGAAGAATTAAAAATAATTGAAAGTAGTATAACAGAATTTTTTAATAAGGCTGGATTTAGTGTTGAATTTGAAATTAAAACAGAAGAAGACCTTTTAACTGTAAATATTAAAACAAGCGAAGCTAATAATTTAATAGGAAAACAAGGGCTTGTTTTAGCAGACATCCAGCTTATCTTAAGGAAGGTAATTAAGAAAAAAATAAAAGAAGACTTCTATATCAATATTGATATAGATAATTACAAAAAAAATAAGGAAGACTATTTAAAAGATCTTGCTTGGAATATTGCTGATGAAGTCCTAAAAACAGGCAAAGAAAAAGAAATTCCTCTTGTCTCATCTTTTGATAGAAGAATAATTCATATTGAATTAGAACAAAGAAACGATGTCTTTACAGAAAGCATTGGAGAAGGAGAAGAAAGAAAGATAGTTGTAAGGCCTGCTAAGTAAGCAGGTTTTTTGCTTGTTTAATCTTTGATATTTCTTCAGGACTTGTTGTAATAATTTGGTCTTCAGTGTAAGAAGCCATAATTCTAATAGCCACATGTTTTTGTCCTGCAAAAAATATACCTTCCCCTACTGGAGTTTCTAATAGTAAAAACTTTTCTTGCTCTGTTAAAGTAAAAGTGTGCTGAATTAAATCAATTGTTGCTGGACTTTGTTTTAATAAAATTTGAATTGATGAATTGGTAATAATTGGTTTTCCATAATCAGACCTCATAAAATCAGAAACATCTTGAGTAATAGTTGTTACTCCTAGCCAATATTTTCTTGCTCTTTTACAGATACCGAACAAAAATGATGCTCCATCTTCTGTTCTCATCATCCACCAAGCCTCATCTACAATAAGAAGTCTTTTCTTGAGAGTTGTTCTTGCTGTGTTCCAGATATAACGCATAATAATAAACATTGCCATTGGTCTTAGCTCGTCTTCCATATCTCTTATACCAAAAACAACTAAATTTTTATCCATTGAAATATTAGATTTTTGATTAAAGAAAGAAGCAAAAGTTCCTTTAGTAAACTTTCTTAATCTCTCTACTAAAGAATCAGCACCTTCCATTGTTTCTAACACAGCTTCTAAGTCAGACATAATAGGAACATTGTCAGCCCATGTTTTAGGGTCAGAATTAGGGGTAATGTCCTTAGCAGCATATGTTTCTGATAGTGCTTGGTCCATAATAGCGTCTTCTTCGGGGGTTAGTCCGCCAAGCATAATTCTCATTAATCCAACAAGATTTATAATATTAGACCTTAACACATCGTCAGTTGATTCATCTTCTCTTGGCTCAGGAACATCAAAAGGATTAACATGACTTTCTGAACTTAGAGATATCTTAAAGAAAGATCCATCTACTGATTCGGCTAATGTTCTATACTCATTTTCAGGGTCTAAAATAATACAATCGGTTCCCATCATTAAAGATCTTAATATTTCTAACTTAACAGTATATGATTTACCAGAACCAGATTTAGCAAAAATAACCATATTAGCATTTTCCATACTAAACCTATCAAATAAAACAAGAGAATTGTTGTGTTTATTTATTCCATAAAGTATTCCCTCGTTTGAGCTTAAGTCAAAGGATATGAACGGGAAAATACTTGATAGTGGAGCAGTATTCAAAGTATTGTGAATTTGTAATAAATCACTTCCATAAGGGAAAGAAGATATTAATCCTTCTTTTTGTTGATAAAGAGCGGGCTTAATATATATTAAACGCGATTCTAAAGTTGACCTTAGTGTAGTTTCAATATTTTCTAATTCCTTAATGCTATCGGCATAAACAGTGATATATAAGCCGAATTTGAACATTTTTTCTTGAGCTGTTTGTAGCCTTCCTCTTAAATCTTCTAAATCTTGATAAGCTGTTTCTAACGCTGGGTCTCTAATTAAACCTTTTTCTTCTCTTTCCATTATTTCTGCTTGAACTTCAGTAACACTTTTTCTTAATTGTTTTAAAATACTTCCTGTTTCAATTGGATGGAAGAAAAAAGAAATATCAAGAGGAATATCCATATTTATAATTGGAGAAAGCCAACCAGTAGTTAAATATCTAGGATATGAAAAAACAAAATAAGTCTTTGCTAATTTTTCTTCTAATTTTACATGGCTTGGATGAATTTCAACTGAAGCAGGAGCAATAATATCTAAAGCAGAAGTAGCTTCCCTATCCATATACTTTTCTTTTCTTTTTTTATTATTAAATAATCCCATATTTATATTATAACTTCAGGGGGAAGATCAGGATAATATCCTAATTCTGCTTGGTTAACATGATGTAACCCCCATAATAATTCTATTAATTCTTCGGATCCTAAATTTGCAGACTTTAATCCACATCTTCTAATTCCTAAAGAGACATATTCCATTCTTTGCCATAATTGATATTTTCCTGTTTGAAATTTCTTTTCAGTTAGTCCTGAACCTTGTCCTGGGATTCCAGTTATTTCAAGCATAGGGAAATAAGGGACAACAATGTAGAATTTTTTAGTCATAATAGAACCAGTTGAAACAATTTCTTCAATAAAAGACCTGTACTCAGAAGTTTGTATTTTTAATAATTGATTTTCTTGTTTTTCTTCTAATTCTTTAATTTTTTCAATATATCCAGTGATATTAACTTTTCTTGAGTTAACAATTATTTGGCAAGAAAAATCAAGAGAGTTTAGGAAGTTTTGAAATTGATAAATAATAGCCATTTGTTCTTCTTCTGACTTTAGAGCAAAGTTAAGAGAAGAAACCAAAAGAACTCCTTTTAAGGATTTGTCTTTTTGAACCATTATCCCCTCTCTTATTTGTTCGACCGGTATAAATTGTTGTGATGGAAATTTTGCCATTTTATTTTTCAAAATCAATTTGCTTGATAAGATTTTCTATTTTCCCCTCATCTTTCATTTTTAGAGGAGATTTTATTTCTTCAACATTATTTATTTCTCTTCTTTCTCTTTCTGTTGATAGATATATTGGAGATTGTTTTCTTCTCCAAAGGTATAAACGCGGATTAGCACTAAAATTAGTCCAATTTTTCATTACAGTTGGCAATGATTGTCCTTCTACTTTGTAAAAAGAAATTGCTAGTGCGGCACCTGTTAATAAAGCAGCTAATAAAAGAAAAAGAAAAAAGTTGCTTTGCCCTACAGAAAAATAAAGAAAAAAACAAATAACAAGTACGACACCAATAATCATACTTTGTTTGATATTCAAAGGTCCTAATATTTTAGCCTCGTGTTCAATAAATTGAGGGACTCTATACTGCATAATTAAATTAAACTTTCTTTATAGGGGTCAGTATTATTAATTTCAATTGGTGGTTTTTTTTCTGTCCCCTTTTCTTCTTCTTTATTATCGCTTAAAATATCTTTTTCTGCAACATTGCTAGTATATAATTTATTTAAAGCAATTCTTAAATGACTAAATATCTTTCTATCAATGTCATCACTAATTTCTCTTGCTCTTTTTGTATCAAGATTCATTTCCAATTCAAGATTAATGAAGAACTCTTTAATAGGTAATTTACCCATTAAAGTTTTCCCTACATATTTCATTAATTGTGATTTTGACTCGTCGTCTTTAAGATTATATTTTTCGCAAATACTAGAAACAATAGTAAAATTTTCTTCGGAAAATAAAGCATCCTTTATAATGTCAGGAAGTTTTTCATATTCTTTCCAAAAAATATCTTTTGAGTTTTTTGGGTCCGTCATATTTATTATTTTATCATATATAAAAGGAGAATCAACCCCTTTACAAAAATTATAATATGTTTTATAATTATATTAACCTCGAAATGAGGATGTTATTTGACAATTAGGAGGAAAAAATCATGAAAGACAATGATAATGGAAAAGAAGAGAAAGAAGATCTTAATTCTTTAGAAGAAAAACCTTTTTTTATCGGACTGTTAGTAATATTAGTAAGTTTTGCTTTATTATTTCTTTTTATAGGATGGTGGGCAATACCGCTTATACTGTTTGTTATTTTTCTTGTATTGTATTTTATATGGGCACCGAATCAAGTGTTTGCATGTTTCCCTGAAGAGGGTCATGCTGTGATAATTGTGAAAGGGTCATCTTTTCACGATGCTTACATAAAATATAAAGGAAAAAAACTTGTAAGAGATAATGTTGTAGATGATATGACAAGTGCTTCTTCCAGTGAGGGGTTCTTGACTTCTTACCTATGGGAACCCTTAGGAATGTGTCCTATTCCTTTGTGGCCATTTAGAAGAGTCTATAAGTATAAGCAGAGATGGGCAAAACTCAATAAGGATGGGAAAAAAGAGCTTCGCGAAGAAGTACTTTGGCAAGTTCTTCTCATGAAGTATGTATACTTCATAGAAGTTATTAAAGTTGAAACAAAAAATAAGGTTCCAATTAATTTAGGAATTGCCATTGAAGCAGAAGTTATCAATCCTTACAAAGCAATGTTTGTTGCTAAGGATTGGGTTCATGCCATGGAGAGTTGGATTGAAGATAAAGTCAGAGATTTTGTTAGAACAGAAAGCTATGAAGAAATCATAGCTAAAGATGATCTCGCGGTTAAAATCACTGATTATTGTGCTGGTGTCACAGAAAGGATGAAGAATGTCTATGGTGTAAATATTACAAAAATAGCTGTAATTAATATTGAACCAGCTGATAAAAGGTATGAACAAGCAACGCTTAACAAAATTGTTTCTGAAAAGAAAAAGGAAGGAATAATTGTTGATGCTGAAGCAGAGTCTCAGAAGATAGGACTCGAAACAATGGGTTCAGTTTTTTCAATGTTATCTCAATCGACAGGCGAAAGTGAAAAAGATATTAAAAATCTATTACTAACAAAGCCTGAAGAATTTGATAAGGTATATGGAAAAATTCTTCCCGAGGCCATATCTATTATGAAAATGATGGTTGCTATCAGAGGAGGAGCATATACAGAGATAGTTATTCCTGAAGGTTCACAAGGTTCAATGGCGAACTTGATGGCAACAATGGTCGCTGCAAACAAAATTAGCGAGAATAACAACAAGAAAAGCCTAAGAGAGATTAATCCTCTGCCAAAAAAAGAATTTACTGAAGAGGAACTTGACGAAATCTTTGGTGATCGATGAAGACTAAAAAAATAGTCTTCTTTTTTATTTTAATAATTCGTAACCAATACTTTTTTTATCTATGTGGTTGTCTTCACCAGGGGGCATATCATTAAATGTGAACCCATCTTTTAATTCTTTTATGTCCGCATTTTTCTCTATTAAAAGGAATATTTCGTTTGCAACTTCTGAAGAAACGTTAAGGTCTTTTTCTATTAAAGAAGGTAATGATTCGTAAGAAATGTCATTATTTATTAAAGAATCAATTATTAATCTAAGTTTGACTATTGGATTAAAATCTTCTATTTTCTCTCCCCTTTCAACTCTTTCCTCAATAAT
>JAQUUL010000014.1 GCA_028693895.1 Minisyncoccota bacterium | reverse complement strand
TGCCATTGTTGGCGGTCAAGCTCTCACTCCGCCTACCCGTCATCGCCTTGGTGGGCCATTACCTCACCAACTAGCTGATAGGACGCAGACTCATCCTTTACCGAAAAATCTTTACCGTTGCCGGACCATCGGGAATTAGCCGGGATTTCTCCAGGTTATGCCCGAGTAAAGGGTTGATATCTACGTGTTACTAACCCGTTCGCCACTGTTGTATTGCTACAACCGTTCGACTTGCATGCCTTATCCACGTCGCCAGCGTTCATCCTGAGCTAGGATCAAACTCTCAAAAAAAATAGCGGAACAACTCTAAAAAACTTACATTATTGTTCCAAAAAATTCCTACTAAAATGATTGCTGTATTCTGTTATCAAAGTACTTCATTTAACATAGGGATAATACCCTTTCTTTTGAAAATTGTCAAATGGAGCCGGTAGACGGATTTGAACCCCCGACCTACTGTTTACAAAACAGTTGCTCTACCACTGAGCTATACCGGCATAACTTATTTTTTTTTATTTATTGAATCTTTTATTTCGTTCCAATAAGAATCAATAGTTTTTGATCTTTCTGAAGATCTTAACCTTAAACTTATTATCCAGTCAGACAATTTCTTATCAGCCTTCATGAATAATATTCTTGTTCTACTTAATATCTTGTGTAAAAACGATTCTAAAAAATTTGAATTCCCTTTAATAACTTCTTTTGTTTTTTCTCTAATTTTATTCTTAAATTCTTTTTTGAAAAAAATTGGCTCAGAATCAGAAATAAACTTCATCTGTGGAATTTTTCTAAAAATTAAAAATACCAAAAGAAAAAAACTAACAATTGCAATTATTAATGCAACTATATCAAAGTTCATACATTACAAATCTTTTAACAACAATATTTTCACCTGTTTTAGCAATATACTCGTTGATTAAAGATTGAATCGTTTTGCTATCGTCTTTTACCCATAACTGATCTAAAAGACAAACTTCTTTCTTAAACTTATCTAACTTTCCTTTAATTATTCCCTCCACAATATCTGCTGGCTTATTCATCTCTCCTACTTGCTCTTTTATAATTGACTTTTCTTTTTCTATGATATCTTCTGGAATTTCATCTTCTCTGACATATTTAGGTTTCATTGATGCTACCTGTAAACATAGTTCATGAGAAAGATTTTGGAAATCTTCTCCTCTTGCAACAAAATCAGTTTCACAATTTATTTCAAGCAAAACTCCTGCACTTTTATTTGAATGAATATAAGAATCTATTATTCCAGCACCAACTTCTCTTTCCATCTTTTTTTCTGCAACAGCAGTTCCTCTTTTCTTAAGATATTCTTTTGCATTAGCAATATCTCCATTTGATTCTTCAAGAGCTTTTTTGCAATCCGCTAAAGATATTCCTGTCTCTTCTCTTAATTGTTTAATAATTTCTATTTCAACAGCCATTTTAATTTTTAACTTAAAACTTCTTCTATTTTATATAAAACATATTCTACTGCTGAGTAAGCATCATCATTTCCTGGAATTGGATAATTAATTAATTTTGGATTAACGTTTGTATCAGCAATGGCAATTATTTTTACCCCACATTGAATTGCTTCTTTTAATGCAATTTCGTCTTGTTCCACATCAACAATAAAAACTGCTCCTGGAAGTTCATCCATATTCTTAACACCTTCAAATTTAATCCTTAGTCTTTCTAACTCCTTTGCCATTTTTAATCTTTCCTTCTTAACATACTTCTTTTCAAAATCTTCTGCTTTTATAGATTCTTCTAATTCCTTAAAATAATTTATTCTTTTTTTAATTTCCTTAAAGTTAGTAAATAATCCTCCAATCCATCTTTCTGTAACATAAAAAGAATTACACTTTTCAGCAACTGATTTTACTAAATCTCTTGTTGCAACCTTAGTTCCAACAAAAACAATAGACTTCCCCTCGCTTTTAAGTTGTTTAACAAAATCAAGAGCATTAGAAAGGCCTTCAGCAGTTTTGTCTAAATCAATCAAGCTAACCCTATCTTTATGTTTGATAATATAGTCATTCATCTTTGGATTTAATTTAGACTTATCATGTCCATAACCAAGTCCTGCCTCAATCATCTCATCAACAGAAATATTATAATTTGATTTTTTGTTTTCTTCCATATAGTAAATTATATATCATAAGAATTTTTAAATGGCAAGAGGTTTAGACAATTAAAAACTCATATTAATAATTATGTCAAAATGATTCTTCAAATAAAAAAGACTCATTTTGGAAAAATATGAGTCATTATTTTTTTCTTCTTTATAGTATTCACAGAACTTACGCTCATTAAAGTAATTAAAAGAATTATTGTAAGAATTAAAATCAAGAGAAACAACTTATTAACAGCAACAATTATTTGATTTTCATTATGACTTAAGCCCATTATTGTCATATCAACCTTATGGCTTTCTTCATAAAAAACTATCGCTTCTTCTCCGGGAACTATTAAATTATTTCCTGAACTATCTATAATATATTCTGGTGAATTCCAATAAAACCATTGAGAGACAATGAAAGTATCAATAAATTCTCTAGAAAAATAGCCTTTCATATCATAAGAAAACCAAGTAAGTTGATTTTCTTTTTTAAGAGAATCAAATCTTTCAAAGTTATTTATTTTCAGAACGCGAATATCTTTATTTTGTTCAACGAGCCATTCTTCAAAGGAATCAGTAAAAACACTTTTCTCAATTCCCTTAATTTCAACCATTACTTCTTTTTCTTCATATACAAATAAAAAAGCTGTAAAAGTTAAAATAATAATTGCTATCATAGCAATAATTATCTTTTTTGCCACAATTATCTCCTCCGAGAATAAATTATTTATACAATAATTCTAATAAAATAGCAAGTGCTCTTGATTTCTCTCTCCTTTTTTGGTATAAAACAAACATATGAAAAAAGATATTCATCCAAAGTATTTTGATAAAGCTAAAATCCACTGTGCATGTGGTGCAACTTTTGAAATAGGCTCAACTTTAGAAAATATGGAAGTAGAAATTTGTTCACAATGTCATCCTTTTTATACAGGAAAAGAAAGAGGTTCTGATAAAGTGGGTAGAATTCAAAAATTCAAAGAAAGAGCAGCTAAACAAAAGAAGTAATTGCTTATGTCTGAGGATATAAAATATAATGCAATAATTATGGAAATAAGAGCAGGAGTAGGCGGAGGAGAGGCCGCTCTTTTTGCTACTGATTTATCTAGAATGTACTCAAGATATGCCCAAAATAATGGCTGGAAAGTTAATGTTTTAGATTCAAGTCAAACTGAAATAGGCGGAACAAAAGAAATTACCATGGAAATTTCAGGTGATAATGTCTATTCCCTTCTTAAGAATGAAGCGGGAGTGCATAGAGTACAAAGAATACCAGAAACTGAAAAATCAGGAAGAATACATACTTCTACTGCAAGTGTCGCAATACTTCCAAAACCAAAGGCGACGGAAATAGATATTAGACCTCAAGACATTAGAGTTGACACATACAAAGCTTCTGGAGCTGGTGGTCAATATGTTAATAAAAGAATGTCTGCTATAAGATTAACACATACTCCAACTGGTGAGGTTGTTACTTGTCAAACTGAAAGAAGTTTAGCACAAAACAAAGAAAGTGCTCTTTCTATATTAGCCGCAAGATTAATGGACCGAAAAATGCAAGAAGTTAATAGACAAATGATAGGAGCAAGAAATTCACAAATTGGAAATGCTTCTCGTGAAGAAAAAATTAGAACATATAATTTCCCTCAAGATAGAGTTACCGACCATAGAATTAAAAAAAATTGGCACGATATTGAATCAATAATGCAAGGCAAAATTGATAAAATGATAAATCAATTAGGAAAGAAAAAACAGGATTAATATCCTGTTTTAAAATATAAGATTTTCACATGCCGTTGTCATCTGTCCCTTATCAATATATTCTTGAATACACCATGCTCTAGTTTTTACTTGGCTTGCATAAGAACTTGACCCTCCATAATATCTTGAAGCAGCCGAATATTCTCCTGAAGTACTACCTCCTCCTAAGGCTTTAAGATATATTGCTGAAGCAGCAAAAGAATCGGTTAAGTTCCATGGATCAGCATAACTTTTTCCAGTATACGCCATGACCTTATTTTCATATAGTTTCCATGTACTTGGGATAAATTGAGCTGGCCCCATTGCACCCCCAAAACCAAAAGGAACATATCCTGATTTTGAACAAACAATTGATCCGTCATCTCTAACACTAGCACTTGAGTAAAGATATGAACCCCTATATGAAGTAGCACATTGTGCAATCCAACAAGAAACTGGAGTTTTCTCCATTACTCTTCCTGATTCTTTTATTATTTCTAAAAATATAGGTAAATCACGAGTAGGATGAATAATTCTTGATAATGATTTTCCATTATTATAAACACCTCCACCTGTTTGTGTGTTTGTGATATAACATTGCCCAACATTTCTTCCTATCGCTGACTCTTGACTAATAATTGCTAAAAGAAAAGAAGGTCTAATTCCAATTGAACCAGCTACTGTCTTAGCTAAAGCTAATGCTTCTCCAAAAGTTGGAGCTACTTGATCTTCTGCTAATCCTACTATTTGTATTAATTTTTTTGCTATTTCTGCTGACTTTGCTTCTACTACTTCTTTTTCTTTAAGTTGTTGTTGATATTGTGCTTCTGTTAAATTATACAAACTATCTTTTTCTGATTTTGCACTTGCGGAAGCTTCCTTTTGTATTGCTTGTAAACTTAAAAGACTCTCCTTTTCTCCTTTTTCCTCTTCAAGTATAATTTTTTTATCTTTTAGATTAGCTTCTAATGTTTGGAAATGAGTAAGAAGTTCTTTGTTCTTTAAGTTTAATGTTTCTAAATAAACTAAATTATCAAAAAAATCAGATATAGTTTTACTTGTAATTAATATCTCTATTAATGATTTCTGATTTTGTTCATTAACTTCTCTTATAATCAATGCTATCTTTTTTTTCTGATTCTCTATTTCTACTTCAGTCTCAGAAATAGATTTTTCTGTGTCCTTTGCTTGAAAATCAAGACTCTTTATTGCTAAATTAGATTGATATATTTGATAATCTAAATCTTTAATTCTTTGACTTAATGAGTTAATTTGATTTTTAAGAGTGTTTTTTTCTGCATTTGTTTTCGTTAAGTCTGCATCAATTTCACCTCTTTTTTCTTCAAAATATGTTTGACATTGATTTAATAATGACTGACATTCTAATTCAGAGTTTTGATTACAATAATTTCTCCATCCTTCTTTTTCGCACATTAAATCATAATCAATTTCCGACATAATAAAAGCAAAGGGAACAAAAGTTCCCATTACTAATCCAAAAAATAATTTACTTAATTGGTTCATTATTCTTTATCTTCAACTTCTTCTTTTTTCTTTGTTTCTACTTTTTCAGGTTCCTTATTTATTCCTTCAATTGGCTCTGCTAATTCTTTATCAACATCTTCTGGAGCGACAATTTGAACAATAATTTCTTCGGGATTATCGGTAACAATGTTTGCTCCTTCAGGAAGTTTTATATCTTTAATAGATATAGAAGAGTTCATTTCGTTTAACTGAGAAACATCAATTGTAATTTTACTTGGTAAATCTTTAGGAAGTGCCTTAACTGTTAACTCTTTGATATTAGTAATTAGTGTCCCTCCTAATTTTACCGCAGGAGCCTCCCCAACTAATTCTAAATGAACATCAGCTTCAACTTTTTCTTTAAGGTTAGGTTGATATAAATCAACATGTATTAATTCAAGAGTAATTGGATCCAATTGAGTATCATGAATCAAAACAGAATATTTTTTGCCATCAATATCAAGGTCAACTAATGTTTCTCCTACCTCCTTAAAAACCTTTTCAATTTCTTTTTTATTAATTTCTAAAGAAATATTTTCTATTCCTGGGCCATACAAAACCGCTGGTATTGTGCCAGAATCTGTATTTCTTTCTTTTCTAATTTTTGCTGTTAAATTTATCATATGTATTATATATAAATGATTTTTTCTATTTTGGCAACACCTATATTATTTTTCCTTTATCAATTTTAATTTTCTCTTCCATATCTGTAAAAACCTCTTCCGCTCTCAATAAACCATTAATAGATCCTTTTACCTTTATACATGATGTAGCATTTGCTATTCCCCTTCTAATTCCACTTTCAATATCATAATTTGATTTAATTAGTCCTGATATAAAACCTGCACCAAAAGCATCTCCTGCTCCAGTCTTATCTACTACCTTTACCTTACAAGAAAAAGCATCAAATAATATATCTTTATCAGAAACTAAAACACCTTGATCTCCCTTTGTTACAACATTAATACCATTATGAATATTATTTAATTCTCTCATTATCCCTGCTTCATCATTACTATTAATACAAGTTAGAAGAGCAGCTTCTTCTAAATTTAAAAGAAGAACATCTACTTTTTTAAGCACAGCTGATAATTTTTCTTTTCCTAATGATATTTGTGAATTGCCTAAATTAATTGCTACCTTTATTTTATTTTTTTTAGCAAAATTGACAATTTCTTCTGTTGACTTACTTAATTTTCCAGATAATGGGGCGATATAGAACCACAAAGGACTATCTATATGAGACCAGTAAACTTCTTCCATATCAAGCATCTCAGATGCTCCACGATAAGCTAAAACAGTTCTTTCGTTTTCAGAGGTATTAAATATGACAGAATTATTAGTAGGTTTATCAACTTCTTGAATAAGGTCTGTTCCTATTCCTGCTTCTTTTAGTAAATTAATAATTTCTTTTCCTGGAATATCCTTACCAACTGAACCGCAATATGCAACATTAAAGCCTTGATTTAAGAAGGTAAAAGCAGAATTAACTCCCCCACCACCAAAACTAAAATACATATCTTCTATATCAATCTTTGAACCTAAGTTAAAGGCAACAGCAGATCCTGATAAAAAATCTTGTGATTTTATAAGCTGATTATCGGGAACCTTCAAAAATATATCCCATGTAGATGATCCAAATGTAACTATTTCAAACATATTATTTTCCTATTGTCATTATGGTTTTTATAACTGTATCCGCATTTAATGAAATACTTTCAATTCCTTCTTCCATTAAAAATTTAGCAAATTCAGGATAGTCTGATGGAGCCTGTCCACAAATACCACAATATTTATTCCTTTCTTTACAAATTTTAATTACTTTTTTAATTAACTCTTTAACGGCTTCGTTATTCTCATTACCAATAACAGCAAGACTTCCATTATCTCTATCTAATCCTAATGTCAATTGAGTTAAATCATTAGAACCAATACTCATTCCATCAAAAATATCTAAAAATTGTTCAGCCAATATCACATTAGAAGGAATTTCACACATAACATAGATTGGCATACTCTTATCATTTAAGCCAAAATCTCTAATTAAACCAACTACTTCTTTTCCTTCGTCTACTGTCCTACAAAATGGAACCATTACACAGACATTAGTTAGTCCAAAGACCTCTCTAACTCTTTTAATTGCCTCGCACTCCATCTTAAAAGCAGGTCTAAAAGATTCGTTAATATATCTACAAGCCCCCCTAAAACCAAGCATTGGATTTGACTCTTCTCCCTCAAACAATCTTCCACCAACTAAATTTTTATACTCATTTGTTTTAAAATCAGAAAATCTTACAATAACTTTTTTAGGATAAAAGGCTCCACCAATTTGAGCAATACCCTCCGCAAGCTCGTTAATAAAATATTCTCTTTTATCAGCATACTCTCTAGTAATTTCTTCTACTATTTCTATTTCTTCTTTTGTTAAGTCTTTTTTAACATTTTCATAATCAGACAAAACTAAAGGATGTATTCTAACTTTTTCAGCAATAATAAACTCTTCTCTTGCTAACCCAACACCATCATTAGGAAGAAAAGATGATTTGAATGCTGTGTCAGGAGCACCAATATTCAAAGTTATTTTTGTTTCTAATTTTGGCATTTCATCTAAATTATATTCCTTTACTGAAAAAGGAACATCTCCTTCAAGAATTCTTCCTATTTGTCCACTACTACAATCAACCGTAACAACATCTCCTGTTTTTAATTTAGTAGTAGAGGTCTTAGTTCCAACAATACAAGGAATACCTAATTCACGAGATATAATAGCTGAATGACAAGTTTTTCCACCTTCATCGGTAATAACTGCTGAAGACATTGTTAGAATAGCATTCCAATCTGGATCAGTCATTTTAGTTACAAGAATTTCTCCTCTCTTAAAGTCTTTCATCTTTTTAACATCAGTAATAACCCTTACCACCCCTTTCCCAACTTTATCTCCAATACTAATTCCAGTTAATATTGGTTTTGCATTTGTTTTAACTTCGTATTCTTCATATGTTCTTTTTTCTTTATCCTTTAAAGAATGAACAGTTTCTGGACGAGATTGAACTATAAAAAGCTCTCCCGTTTTTCCATCTTTAGCCCATTCAATATCTTGAGGACAGTCATAATGTTCTTCAATAGTACATCCCCATTTCGCTAAAGTTAATGCTTCATCATCAGTTATTGAATAAATACTTTCTTCTTCTTTAGAAGTAGAAACTTCTTTTATTCCTCCGCTTTCCCTATATATCATTTTTGTTCCCTTTCTTCCAATTTCTTTATTTATAATGGCATTGTATCCCTCTTTCATTGTTGGCTTAAAGATAAAAAACTTATCAGGAGTAATTCTTCCTTTAACTATTAACTCTCCTACTCCCCAAATTGAATTAATTAAAACAACCTTATCAAATCCAGTATCTGTATCTAATGTAAACATTACTCCAGAAGAAGCTATATCACTTCTTACCATCTTTTGAATAACAGCAGAAAGATAAACAGTCAATTGATCAAATCCTTTATCTCTTCTATAAGAAATAGCCCTATCAGTAAAAAGCGAAGAAAAACAATTTTTAACTGCTTCTAAAACTTCTCTTTCCCCTTTTATATTTAAATACGATTCATGTTGTCCAGCGAAAGAAGCATCTGGCAAGTCTTCTGCCGTAGCCGAACTTCTTACGGCAACATCAGTATTTTCTCCATATTCTTCACATAGCTTAGAATAACTTTCAATAATTTCTTTTTTCAAATCTTCTGGAAATCTTCCTTTTAAAATTAAACCTCTTGAAAGTTTACCAGCTCTCTGAACATTTTCTAATTTATTCAAATCAAGACCACTAAATATCTTTTCTATTTTCTTATCAATTCCGTTAAAAGATAAAAAATACTTATATGCATCAGCTGTTGTAGCAAAACCATTAGGGATATTTATTCCTTTCGGTTTTAACTGACAATACATCTCCCCTAGTGAAGCATTTTTACCTCCAACAACAGGAACATCTTTTTTGCTAATTTCTGAAAAAAATAATATATTTTTTGACATTTTATTAAAAACCTAATCCGGAGAAAAGGCTGATTAAACTAATTATTAAAAATAATATAACAAAAAGGACATCTAAAATAAATATAACTATGTTTCCTTTTTCTTTATTATTCATTTTTTATTAAACTTTTTATACTTTTAACTGCTCTCATTACATCAGGATAATTAGGAACATTACTTTCTTCTAATTCTCCCTCCTTAAAACAACAAACAATCGGTTTTAAAGGATATTTTTTTCTCATCTCAATAACCATTTTAGCATTTTCTTTATGATCTGTCATTGTTTGAGATGCAGATATTACAATTAGACCATTAATATCTTTTTGATTTAACAATCCTTCCATTGCAACCCTATATCTTTCAGGTAGTGCGTCTCCTATAATATCTAAAGGATTATTTTTATTTTTTACTCCTTTTAATTCTTTATCTAAAAAAGATATTGTTTCTTTTTTTAATTCTGGAATCTCTACTCCATACTGGAAACAATAGTCAGTAGTTAAAATCCCTAAACCTCCACCATTTGTAATAATCCCAATACCATTTTTACATTTTGGTAAGAATGACAATGCTTTAGATATATCTAAAAGTTCTTCAATCGTATCAACTAATATAACTCCTGATTGTTTCATTGCTGCTTTATATACTTCATAATCTCCAGCAAGTGAACCAGTGTGAGTTCCAACAGCTTTTTTCCCTTTTTTACTTCTTCCTGCTTTTATTAATACAATTGGTTTAGATATTTTTTTTGCTACTTCCATAAACTTTCTTCCGTCTTTAAGTCCTTCTATGTATATAGAAATAACTTTAGTTTCTTTGTCGTTATCTAAATATTGTAAAAAATCTACAAGCCCTAAATCAGCTTCATTACCATAAGAAACTATTTTTGAAAAACCAGCTTTATCAATAATTGAATTAATAATTGCTCCTGATTGTGAAAGAAAAGCAATTGATCCTTTTTTAGGTTTTATTGGTGCAAAAGAAGCATTAACATCATTTGATATAATTCCTAAACAATTAGGACCAATCAAAGGAATATTACTTTCTTTTAATATTTTTTTAATTTCTTCTTCTTCTTTTTCTTTTCCTTCCTCCTTAAATCCTCCTGAAATAATGATCACTGCTCCAACTTTTTTAGAGGCACAATCAATAACGGTTTCTTTTACAATTTTAGCAGGAACAGCAATAACAACTAAATCAATTTTACTCTTTATGTCTGTTACTTTATCATAACATTTCAAACCTAGAACACTATCTTTAAAAGGATTAACAAAAAATATATTTTTATTACTTTCTAATATATTTTTAGCTAGTCCCAATCCAACTGAATTCTTTTCTTCACTAGCACCTATTAAAGCAATCGATTTTGGGTTAAAAATTTGTTTCATATAACTATTCTAAAGTCAGTAGCAAGTGCTTTTTTCTTATTAATAATAATTGGATTAAAATCAATTGATTTTATTTTATCTTCTTTGATTGACAACACAGAAAGATTAACTATTATCTGTGCTATATGTTTAATATTAACTTTTTCTTTTCCTCTTGCGCCCTCTAATATCTTTACCCCTTTAGTTTCTTTTATCATTTCTAACGCTTCGTCTAAATTAATAGGAGCAACTCTCAATGAAAAATCTTTAATAACTTCAATAAATATTCCACCTAAACCAAACATAATAACAGGACCAAATTGATCATCTCTTTTCATACCAATTGCTACTTCACTTCCCAAGACCATTTCTTGAACCAACAATCCCTCTATATTTCTTCCAGAAACATTTTTCATCATTTCGTCCCAACTTGAAATAAAATCTTCTTCATTTTCTATTCCCACTTTCACCCCTTTCAATTCTGACTTATGAAAAACTCTTTGTCCGTGAACTTTTAATACAACCGGAAAACCTATTTTTTGTGCAAACAAAAGAGCCTTATCTTTTGAATTAAAGATTTCTGTTTTACAAAAAGGTATTTTGTATTTAGATAAAATTATTCTTGTTTCTTCAAACCCTAATATTTCCATATTATAATTTTATCCTAAAATATGAATAATGACAAATTAATTTTTCAGACAACGAACGGAAAGACCATTTGCTTTAAATATTTGTAGAATAATTAATGTCTAAAAGTCTACGTCAAGCAAATTATTATTGCGGTTGCATTTGACAACAAACTTTTGTTGCGTAAGCTGAGCAATTCCCTACATGAAGATTTGTATCTCCTGGAGATATCGAAGAAATACAAACATAATCATCTCCTAGGGTTGAACAATCACTAGCATAAGAACAAGTTATTGTTTTTAGTATTGCTGATAAACAGGAATGGTTAGAA